>DAIMJK010000123.1:0-9931 GCA_036722245.1 Lysobacterales bacterium | reverse complement strand
ACCAGATCGGTGGCGGTGGCGCCTTCCGGCAGCCGGCCGACCAGCTTGAAGCCGACCACTTCCGGGATCAGCATCGTACTGGGCTGGCCGAGCATCGCCGCCTCGGCCTCGATCCCACCGACGCCCCAGCCGAGCACGCCGATGCCGTTGACCATCGTGGTGTGCGAATCGGTGCCGAAAACGGTGTCCGGATAGGCCTGCAGTTCACCGTCGACGGTGTTCGAGAACACCACCCGGGCCAGGAACTCCAGATTGACCTGATGCACGATGCCGGTGCGCGGCGGCACCACCTTGAAGTTGTCGAAGCTCTTCTGACCCCAGCGCAGGAAGGAGTAGCGCTCCTTGTTGCGGTTGGACTCGATCACCGCATTGAGGTCGACCGAGTTGGCCTGGCCGAAGCTGTCGACCTGGACCGAATGATCGATGACCAGTTCGACCGGAATCAGCGGATTGATCTTCTGCGGGTCACCGCCGAGCTTGTTCATCGCATCGCGCATCGCCGCCAGGTCGACCACGCAGGGCACGCCGGTGAAATCCTGCAGAACCACCCGCGCCGGCATGAAGGCGATCTCATGCGTACTCTTGACCTTCGGATCCCACGTCAGTACCGCCTCGATGTCCGCCGCGGTCACGTTCTTGCCGTCCTCGAAACGCAGCAGATTCTCCAGCAGCACCCGCAGCGAATAGGGCAGCCGACTGACCCGATACTTCGATTCCAGCGCCTTCAGGCTGCGGTAGTGATAGGTCTTGCCGGCGACGTCAAGCGTGGCGCGTGTGCCAAAACTGTCGAGCATGGAAATCTCCGAGGCGGGGTGAGCGGTAGCCGCCTATTATGGGAGATTCTGGGGGTGGGCGTCTTTCGGACCAAAGTCTGGGGGCGCGTGTGCTCGTCGCTTCGATGGCCGCACGAATCCAAGGGCCCAGGGCCCAGGGCTCAGGGCCCAGTGGTGTGAAGTCGGGGTCGGAATCGGATTCAAGGGCAACGACATGGGCATCGGCCCCGAACGACTAGCCGTGTACTGGACAGCCATCGACTACTCCGGCGAAGCGGACCGCCGAACTCGACCGGATCTTGGCGATGCTGACGAAGCTGGCGCGGCGTGGCTGCACGGTCCGCGTCCGCCTGGGTAATGGATCGATTCCGATTCCGATTCCGACCCCGACCCCGAGAAGGGGCACAGAACCCGCTCTTCTGGGCCCTGGGCCCTGTGCCCTGGGCCCTCGCTAGTAGCGCCTCAAGACCCACTCCAGCACAAACTTGCTGCCGAAGAAGGCGAGCAGCAGCAGGGCCATGCCGGCGAGGGTCCAGCGCACGGCCTTGAGGCCGCGCCAGCCGTAGCGCCAGCGGCCCCAGAGCAGGGCGCCGAAGGTCAGCCAGGCGGTGAAGGTGAGCACGGTCTTGTGGATCAGATGCTGGGCGAACCAGTCTTCGATGAACAGCGCGCCGGTCAGGATGGTCAGCGTGAGCAGGATGAAGCCGGCGCCGATCAGCTGGAACAGCATCTGGTCCATGCTTGACAGCGGCGGAAAGAAATCCGGCTCCCAGCTGACCCGGCGGCGCTTTAGCGCCAGGTCCGTGAGCCCCAGAAAGCCTGCCTGCAGCGCCGCCAGCGACAGGATGCTGTAGGCGGCCAGGGCCAGACCCACATGCAGCTGGATACGCCAGTTTTCCGCCGCCGGCGGGGCAGCCTGCTCCGGCCACAGCAAGGGCACCACCAGCACCAGGGCGGCGATCGGCAATGCCGCCACCAGCAGCACGCGGACGCGCGAAAACGGACTGCCGAGCACGACCAGCAACGCCATCAACCAGCCCACCAGGGTCAGCGCGCGGACAAAGCCCAGCTGCCAGTCCTGATCGCCCCACAGCCTCACCATCACCCCCGCGTGCAGCAACAGCGCGACCGCAGCCAGCGCCAGTCCGGCCCACGGCACCTGTTGCGGATGCCGGCGCATGCCACTGATCGACCACCAGGCCGACAGGCCGTAGGCGACAAGGGCAGGGATGGCGAGGGCGATCGGGCTCATGGGCGAGATGATCGCATGCTTGCGGGGCAGGGGCCGAGAGGCTGCATGACCTGGGGATCGGCAAGAACTCCAGACCGCGACTTCGCCCCGCGCTGGCGCGGCAGACGCCGCGGGCGGTGTAGCATTGGTGATCAGGCCCTGCGGCCATGTGCGCCGGGAACTGAGGATAGCCAAGGCGTGGTCGCAGGTCGTTGCGCAGGAGTCCCAGGCAGACGGAGCGCGAAAAGCGCATGATCAGACTCACCGTCAACGGCAATCAGATCGAGGTCGAAGCGGGCGCCACGCTGCTGGAGGCGGCCAGGGCGGCGGGCGTGCACCTCCCCTCGCTGTGTTACCACCCGCGGCTGCCGGCGCGCGCCTCGTGCCGCCTGTGCCTGGTCGAGGTGCAGGGTGGCAAGGCGCCGCAGGCGGCATGTGTCACTCCGGCGCGGCCGGGCGATGTGGTCGATACCGACACGCTCGCGCTGCGCGAGTTTCGCGCGGCTGACGCAGCCTGGCTGCTGGCCCGCCATCCGGACGATTGCCTGCGTTGCGAAGTCAGCGGCGCCTGTCGGTTGCAGACGCTGGTCAGGAGCCATCAGTGGGAAGACCGCTGGGACAAGTTGCCGAGGGGGTCCGTGCACCACCCCGAGCACCCGTTGACCGATCACACCTCGCCGAGCATCCGCACCGATCTTTCGAAATGCATCGAATGCGGCCTGTGCGTGGACGTCTGCGGTGACGCCGGACAGCAACTGCACGTGATCGGCTTTGCCGAGCGTGGCGAGGGCCGTATTCCGGTGACCGCCTTCGACCGTCCGCTGGTCGATACGGACTGCATCTCCTGCGGTCAGTGCACCTGGGTCTGCCCGGTCGGCGCACTGATCGAAGTTCCCCACTGGCACGATGTGCTGCATGTCCTCGACGCCCGCCGCCGCACCACGGTGGTCCAGGTTGCGCCCGCCACACGCATCGCGATCGGCGAGGAATTCGCAATGCAGCCGGGCACGATCAGCACTGGCCGCATGATCAATGCGCTGAGGGCGCTTGGCTTCGACTATGTGTTCGATACCAACTTCGCGGCCGACCTCACGGTCATGGAGGAGGCGACCGAACTGCTGACGCGCCTGCAGCAGCACAAGGAATTACCGCTGTTCACCTCCTGCTGCCCGGGCTGGATCAATTGGGTCGAACTGCACCGGCCGGATCTGCTGCCGCACCTCAGCACGAGCAAGTCGCCCCAGCAGATGCACGGCGCACTGGCCAAGCGTAGTGCCTTCGCGCGTTCGCTGGGTGCCGAGTTCGCCGAAGGGCGCTCGGAGCCCTACGTCGTCAGCGTGATGCCTTGCACGGCGAAGAAGGACGAAGCCGAACGTCCAGGCCACGCCGGTGACATCGACCGGGTGATCACCACCCGCGAACTGGCGCGGATGATCAAGGCGCGGGGCATCGCATTCAATGCCCTGTCCGAGGACGGTGAGTTCGACAGCGCGCTGGGCGCCAGTTCGGGTGCGGCCCAGATCTTCGGTGCATCGGGCGGCGTGATGGAGGCCATCGCCCGCAGCGCCGCGCACCTGCTGGGCGCCGGAGACACCCTGCCGCTGGAGTGGCACGCATTCCGAGGCGTCCAGGATTCGATCAAGACCGCCGAGATTCCCGGCCTGGGCAGGGTTGCCGTCTGCAATGGCATCGCCACGGCCCAACAGCTGCTGCAGTCCGACGACTGGCGGGACGAGTTCGTGGCGATCGAGGTGATGGCCTGTGTCGGTGGCTGCCTTGGCGGCGGCGGCGAGCCCAAGTCGATGGACCCGCAGGTGCTGGAGAAACGCATGCGCGCGGTCTACGAAATCGACCGTAATACACCGCGTCGGCGCTCGTTCGAAAATCCTGAGGTCGAGGCGCTGTATGCCCGTGAGTTCGGCCGGCCGAACTCGCCCGAGGCTCGGGCGCTACTCCACACCAGCTACGCCGTACGGAACTCGAAGCGGCTGATGCTGATGCGCTTTCTCGATTGCGTCGACCGCCGCGACGGCGCCGGCGCGGTCGACCTGCTGCATCCCGAGGCGAGCTGGTCGACGGCCTCGCCCTACGGCGAGCTGCACGGCGCGGCAGGCATCGCGGAATTCATCGACCACCGACTGCCCCCGCGCAGTTTCGGCCCGGCCTTTGCCCGGCACCGCATGCGCTCGGCATCGGATCCCGACGACCTGGGTGTGATCGCTGCCACCGGCGAGCCCTGTCGCTTCGACGTCGAACTGGATTCGGTCCGCCTGGACGGCCGGTCGCGAACCGTGATTCGGCGGCTGGTACGGCACGTCGGCTAGTGTCGACGACGCGACCGTCGGCGTGAACTGGGCCAGCAGACATCAGGCTGGCGACCATCGAGCGCGCGGTCAAATGGGCCATGTGGATCTGCCCGGTATAGATGCAGATCGCACCGTGCTCGCCCGCATGATTGACCTTGATGATCCGGTCACCCAGGCTTTCTGGTGTTGTCATGGGATCGGCAACCACGTCACTTCCATTTCTCTCAGGCAGCCCTGAGGTAGCTCCGGCTGATCATCGATCGCCTCAAACTTGCCCACAACGCGTATCGCCGGATGGCCCAGTGAGTTCCTGTACTGCTCGATCCTATCGTCGATCTCGTCATATCGGGTATTCTGGCTCCGATTACCGGGATGCGTATCCAGATCCAGTTCACCAGAATGGATCCGCCGTTCCCACAATCGGTAGATCTGCCACTGTTCCGTTGCCAGCTCCAAAGTGTCCTCATCCATCGTCCACAACTTAAAGACGTCCGTGTAGTCGCCGATTTCGCTGTCGAATTCGCATTCGAAGTAGTGTGGTTCACCATGGTAAAGAGCGACACCGCTGCGCACGCCGTCGTACAAATCCCAAACCATGAGGACTCGTTCTTTCATCACTCAGGAATCTTGCGCATAGATCAATCCTGTTTTTTCGAGCGCGTCAAGTAAATCAATGTTCTGCTGCGCCAGCACCTTGAGTCGCCGCTTCTTGAACGGCTTGATTCTGGCAACTTGGAGGACGAGAGAGGCCAGTTGAGCTATCCTCGAATCTTTTGATTCCGATAGCACCTGAAGGCGAAGAATATTCTTGTCCGAGATATGCGACTGATTCATGAAACCAACGATCTCGTCTTCAGACTCAATGGCTTCTCGTTCGTCCTTCGGCATCCTTGCGCAAGTCTTGCATACATGCTGCCGGTGCCCCCTCCCGGAGAAACTCTCATTGGATCTTGTATTTCCGCAAATTCTACAGTATCGCCCCATATTCGTTCCTTTATCACTCGATTATGTCGTCGACCCGGCAAGGGTGCGTCGAAATCATTTCAGAGCACTTGACTGAAACTTTGGAGTGCGGCGCTCTGCGCCGCTTTGGATGCTCTTCTAGCACTCCACACAGCTTCGTTGACGCTTGCAGACGAACGCGCTGAGCCCCACGGTCAATGATTCGAGCGATGCAACGCTCGGGCACCGTGCTCTCCGGCGCAAACCCACCATAGCACTCGCTTCAGTAAGGGAAGACTGGCATCCAGACGATCAGCCGCGCCGACATGTACGCTATGACAATTGATAGTACTGCTGGGCCTGCGTAAAGGTGCGACGCCTCTTGCCGACGGCGAGCTAGCAGCGTAAGCAGCCAGGTGCCCGCACAAAGTGCGATGGACAAGACACATAAGATTACCAGTATCCGATCCTCGTTCAGTGCCCAAAACGACATGGGCCCCACTTCGACCGGTTTCCACACGTGAGGAAGAATGTCTCGAGCCTGCTGCAGAACCTGAAGGTTGGGCCCTTCGTGAATCTGGGCCCAGGAGACGTGCGCGCGCCACAAGAGCAGCGCAGCTCCCAGGAACGAGACGATGGACAGCAAACCGTAGGTATTGGTGTTCGAGCTCTTCATGTACATATCAGCGCATTTTATTGCAGAACCGTCGTATGTGTGTAGATCCACGCAAGGGGGGCGAGTCAAACTGATGTGGGTGTGATGATTCGCGGCGGCCACCGGCTAGTATCGACGATGCTGCTTGTACTCGTACTCGTAATCGAAAGCAGCGTGATGGCTTCGAGTACGAGTACCGCGATGCTGAGTACGAGTACGGCCTGGCTTGTCGACCCGGCGGGCGCTGCTCTGACCCGCGCCCGCCTACGAAGTTCAAAGCCGCGGCGGAGCCGCACTGCGGTCACCAAGGAATTGCAATTTTCCGCAGTGTCTTTGAACGCACGATTGCGCGCTGCTATCCGAGCACCCCGGAGAAGAAGCTGGCAATTGCGTCAAAGATGGCCATGATTCCGTCGAGAAGCGCTTCAGCTATCCCGGTGAGCATTCCTGCTCCGCTCAGCACGACCGGTATTGCGACTCCGACAGTGGCGCAAACCAGAGCTGCGACCGCCACGATTTGCATCCCGGCAAACAGGATATAGAGCCCCGAAACAAACAGGATTGTCGCGCAAAGTGCATTGAACGCTCTCAACCCGATGGACCGTTCCGTCTTCCTGGTCACACTTCCCTCCTTCATGGCATTAAAGGTCCGCTCGACATCACGCTTTCAATCCATTCGAAGTAATGGCTCAACCGGACATTGCACGTGATTTGACCATAGCGTCCTGGTCGGGCAGTCATGACGTGGCCTTGGACGACCTTCCAGGAGCCCAGCCCGGCCAACAACCATTGATCTTCGACCTGGATGAGTACGGGACCACCGCTGTCCCCGTTCCCCAGTACGCCCTCAAGCGGCAAGGCAGACTCTGGCTCGTCAAATACATAGCATAGCCAGTGGTCATAAGCACTGGTGATTTTGTTGAATGCTCGGCGAAGCTCCGTCCGATTGGGGCCTCCAGGGTCATGCCCGGTGGCTCCCGTACCCGTAGCCCCCTTTCCCACGAGCTTGACGACCTGGCCGGGCTCGTCCCTTTCCTTGTAGATTGCGACAGGAGCGACTTCCGTCACGGGTTGCGCCAATCTGACCAGTGCGATGTCGTCGGATGCGGCAAGAAACACCACGATCAACATGGCCTCGCCACTGGCCATTGCCTGATCGATCAGCTCCTGTGGCAGCGTCTTGTACCCGGAATGCATGACAACGCGTTCAACATCTCTGGATACTCCGTTGATAACGACCTGTCTGAGCTCGGAATGTGCCGGGATCGTATGGGCAGCAGTAATGACCCACTGGGGAGCAATCAATACGCCATGCCCCTCGCCGGGCATGTCAACAAGAGCAGAAAACTCGGATGCCGGAACCCGATACTGAGAATCATCAACGTCAGCCCGGATGACGATGGCGCCAGCGGTTGATGATGCCGCAAGAAATATCAGCAACAAGAATCGGGTCAGGGTGCGGGCCGGTCGAGCAACGGTTGGACATGCAAGTACCAGTCCGATGCGCCAGCCTCCCAAGGCCATACCCCACTGGTGGTGGGCCACACGACCTGGAAGACACGAAAGTTGTCGCCTTTGTAAAGCCAAAACGCCCATCCGAAGTATTCCCTGTAGTGAGACCTGTGAACCAGGCGAAACTCTACGTCGAATCCGTCGATGAAGCCTGAGGTGCGTTGCCCTGGCTCAAAACACTCCCCATCTTTAACGCGTCGATTGTACTCATTGATCATGAAATGAGCGATCTCACTCTTGAGGCCCGCCACGATTAGCTCGGGCTGTCCGGACGTCTGCTCGATGCCGATCGAGTAAGTGAACTTTGGGTGCTCGGAATCCTCAAGAACATGGATGACGTGACAGCCATAGACACTGATGTTTTTAAGGGCTTTTGTTTCACCTTTGTCCAAAATTTTTCCATGCGCCTTCACGCTTGGCGTGATTCATAGCCTGATGCATTGTTCCGCGGGCCACCTGATCGATCAGTGGCACGCAGTATAGCGCGGGGGCCTTCACCGACAACGACCTGTCTGAGCGATGTCCAGACAGACCGGTTGACCACGGCGTGCGTGGCAAATCCCGCGTTCTTGAGCAGCCGAGCGTGCAGTTCCGGGAGGCGATAGAAGGGTACGGAGGGATACCAGTGGTGTTCGATGTGATAGCCGATGTTGCGTGGCAGAACCAGGAACCGTTCCAGGGCGGTGGGTATGGTTGTGCGTGTGTATTGATAGGCGCCAGCGCCTTGTACGTGCGAGTGTTCACAGATCAAGCGAATGTACTGGGCCGCGATATGCCATGTGCAGTAGGGCACCACCCAGTAGAGCAGAAATCCCATCCAGGCATCGGCCAGCGTAAGGGCCGTGGCGACCGCCGCCAGGAAAACCAGGCGGGCCAGCTTCTCCCAGCCGTTCATGCCGTACTGAAAGCCGCCAATGATGCCGCGCAGGATCCACCACAGCCCCGTCCACACCGCTGCCCGCCGCAGAATCGTCCAGGCGAGGCCGCTTGGGCTCTTGGGATAGCGCCATTCGGAGGTCAGCTTGCCGTGGGCGTCGTGAGTGTTCCAAAGCGGGCGGTTGCCGTCGCCCGGGGCGGCGAGGAAGCGGTGGTGCGGTCCGTGAAAATGCCGAAATCCCTGGACTGAGATGAACATCGGCCACGCCAGAAAGACGTTGGCCACCCAGTCGTTCCAGCGCTGGCCGGGCAACAGCCGAAGGTGGGAGGCGTCGTGCGAGATGACCAGCAACGCGTGTTGACGAGCGCCGATGACGATGATGGCCGCCAGAGTGGCCAGCGGATGGGCCAGATGGTGGGCGAGCAGGATGCAGCACCCAATGATGCCCCACTCGGTGGCGATGGCGCCGAGGGCGCGGGCCGGCGAAAGGGTAGAGAGTCGGCGGATCTCGGCGGCCGGGAGCCGTTCGGGGATGGCGGCTGATTGCAGATCGTGAGGGTGGTTCATGGCACGGCCTCCAATGCGCGAAATCCGGGAGCGCAAGCAATTTCAAGCTGGTTGAGGACATCTGCGGGCAACGACCGCCAATCCGACCGGGGCGCCCGCACCTGGCTGGCCATCGCCTCCAGATCGGGCAGGGGCGCATCTGGCAGGAGAAACTGGAACAGTCGCTCGAGTGTTGCGGTGGGTGAACTGAGGATCTGTTCGTAGCGCAGCGTCAGCAGATCGTCTTCCCCCAAACCCGCGAGTTCCTGCAGCCCGGCCTGGATCTCTCCCGCCCAGTAGTGGCCGCAGAGCGGCAGCGCTATCTGCCAATCTCGGAATGTTTCCGCCTCAAAACGCTCGGGGAGGAAGGGGATCAGCTCGTCGGGCAGATCGGACTCGAAGCGCCGGTCGGGGTCTTCAAATGGATCTACGCCCAGGATCTCGGTGAGCTGGGCGTTGATGAGCGCAAGGCGAAATCCCAAGTGGCGGCTCATCGAAAGCGCGGTGTCTCGGCCATCGCGCACGATGTGAACGAAGCGCGCTTCTGGAAAGTGTTTGCGCAATCGGTGCACGAGCCGCAGCGAACCCCCGGAGCGCTCGACCCAGATCGACGCACCAAAGCGATCTCGCAAGGAGTTGAAGACACTGTGGTACTGGCGACCAATCGGCGCAGGGGGCAGCTGCTCGACCTCGGCCTGGAGCGCATCAAACAACGATTCGGGCTCGGCACACAGATGGGTGAGGGTCGTTGCCACGAGGGCCGGCACCCCGGTCTCGTGGGTGTAGCGGCGGCCGGGCCCCGGGCGATACAGGGCCTCATCCATCATCACGTCGTTGCGCAGCATCAGCGTTTGTCGCGGGTGAGCACCGGCCAGCAGAGGCCAGAATTCGGCGCCGCTGACCTCGCCTTCCGGAAATGCCTCGGCGATGCGACCTCCCAGATCGCTGATGAAGACCCAAAACTCTGAAAGGCTCAGCACCTGGGCATGCGCCCGCAGAAAGCCCGACAACAGCGTCGAGCCGCAACGACCGGTGCCGACAATGAACACCGGAGGATGGTCCATCAGCGTGCCGCCGGCATGGCTGCCC
>DAIMJK010000122.1:0-10065 GCA_036722245.1 Lysobacterales bacterium | reverse complement strand
GCCGCCGCAACCACCTGGCTGGCAGGGAACTCGCCGCCACCATCGAGCAGGCGCAGCAGGATCTCCACCTGCCGCTGCACCGGTTCGGTTTCCGACTGCGAGCGAGTGGCGACGATGCTCTGGCAATGCAGCTGGATCCGGTTTTCCTCCAGCGCCCGCTGCAGCCGCATGGCCCAATGCATGGCCTGGGTCCGCTCAACCATCGCCGCTTCATCGGTACTGGCCAACTGGACTCGATTGCCACCCAGTTCCTTGGCGGTAAAGCAGGCCGCGTCGGCGGCGGCGAGCACATCGGCATAGCTTTGGTCGGTTTCGGTGATCAGCACCAGGCCGAGACTTGCGCTGGTGGACAGCACATGGTCGTCGACCGGCTCGCGGAACTCGCCCACCAGATGGCGCAGGTCCTCGGCCCGCGCCAGCGCGGTGGCGCCGTCACAACGGCACAAGAGCAGGCCGAACTCGTCACCACCCAGACGGGCGAGGAATTCGTCTGGCCGCAGGCTTGCGCTCAGGACACTGGCCAGGCGCAGCAGCAGGCGATCGCCCTGAGCGTGACTGACCGTGTCGTTGATGACCTTGAACTGATCCAGATCCAGATAGATCAGCGCCGCCGGTAGTGACTCGTGTTGGGCCAGTCGGCGCTCGGTCCAGTCTTCCAGCGCGGTCCGGTTCGGCAGCCCGGTCAAGCGATCGATGGTCGAGCGGCGAATCAGGCTGAAGGCGGCAATGCGACTCTCGTAGGTTGCCGCCGCGACAATCAGGGGGGTGACCGCGAGCAGGGTCATGAAGACGAGCAGGATCGCTGTCTCAAGCAGCGACGCCGGTGGCGTGAAGCCGGCATGGCCGAGGCCCGCCATCGTCGTAACCGACAACACCAGCAGCGTCGTCGCAGCGCCGGTGAGCAAGGGCTCGAATCGCAGCGCGCTCCACAACAGCAGCATCAGCGGCAGACTGGACAACCCCAGAGCATAGGCCGGGCTGCGCTGGCCGAGCAGCAGCATCGCCGCCATGCCGACCACCATCGCGACCAGCCAGAGCAGCCGTTCGCGGCTGGAGCCAAAGGCGATGGGCACATCGCTCAGGCTGCCTCGCTGCCAGACCCGCGCAGCCATCAGCAGCGTCGGCGTGATCGCGGCAATGCCGAGCACGTCGCCCATCAGCCATTTCGCCGCGGCTGGCAGCGACTGGTCGGCGCTGGTCATGCCGCTGACGATCATTCCGGTAACGCCGATGATGGCGCTGACCGCCGCCAGCACCACGCCGCCGCCGAGCAGGCGAAAGCCGGTGCGGACCTTCAGCGAGGTCAGGTCGAGCGGACCGAAGAGCCGCACGAAACTCACGCCGATGACTGCCGAAAGCGTGTTGGCGACCGCCGAGAACAGGGCGAAGGTCAAAGGCACCGGGGCAACCAGCCAGTGGACCAGCACCACGCCGATCACGATCAGGGGCCAGTGCCGACGCCCCTCCAGCAGCAGGATCGCGAAAGCCACGCCAGCCGGTGGCCAGATCAGAACGATCGCACCTGGGTCGTCCATGAACAGGCTGACCAGACTGCCGGAGAGCAGATACAGTCCAACCCACAGCGGAGCACGCCAACGGTAGGACAGCGCAGCCACGTAAGCCGCCTCCCTTTGTTCAGCGTTCAATTAAGCAGACGCAAGGGTATGCGAGTCAAGTTTTATGGAACCGATGGGTGCGCTCCATACTGATGCAGCGATGTGAAGTCGGGGTCGGAATCGGAATCGGAATCGGAATCGGGAACCGGAACCGGAACCGGAATCGAGGGCGACGGCATGGGTTTGGCCACCAACGACCAGCGTTGTACCGGGCCGTCATCAACTGTCGCAGTCGACCGTGGCGATGCGACAACGAAAAGGGTGGCGTGGCCAAGAGCTTCACGGAGAAGTAGTCGGATACGCGAGGCAAGGATCGATACCCGATTCCGACCCCGACCCCGACCCCGACCCCAACGTCAACCCCGACCCGGAGGTGACCTCAGGCTTGATCTTGCCGGCCGGGTAGGAAATGCTACGGCGCTTCCACAGCGATGCGGCAGGGGATTCCTCGATGCAAGGCAACCGGTTGACCAATCCGGGCGGAACCAGCGGTGGCTTGGGCGAGTTCCTGATCGGGTTCATTATGGCCGTTGCCGGCTTCTGGCTGCTGACCAACCAGGTTCAGGTCGGCACTCACGGCTGGCGGCTGTGGGGCTACAACGCTTTCGGGCTGTCGCTGTTGCCCTTCATCATCGGCGCCGGGATGCTGTTCTTCAACGGCCGCTCGGTGCTGGGATGGCTCATGCTGCTGGCCGGACTGGTGATCATCCTTGCCGGCATCCTGATCAACATGAACATCTACTTCCGCCCCACCAGTCTGTTCAATACCTTGCTCATGCTGGTCTTGCTGGCCGGCGGGATTGGACTGCTGGCGCGCTCGCTGAAGACGCATGAGAGCAGTTCCAGTGGCTTGAAGTAGCGTGTGCAAGAGCAGAACAAAACAGGAGCCAGCGCTAGCTCAGCATCTGGCTCCTGCTACCAGCAAGCGAACCTGGGCTAGCGATATGGCACCACGCTCTTGCCACGGGAGATTACGTAGTCGCCTTCGCGCAGACCGTGATGATCACGCTGGGTATACAGCAAACGAGCTCCGTTGTTCATCCGCACGGTGATTTCGTAGCGCGGCGCGGCGCGGACGTTCTTCTCGGTCTGATGACCGGCTACACCGCCTGCGATAGCGCCAGCTACCGTGGCCGCATCCCGACCGGAGCCGCTACCTACCTGGCTGCCGAGGACGCCGCCTATGACCGCGCCGGCCACCGCACCGCCGCCAGTGGCTCGCCGATCACCGGAGATCTGAACGATGCGCTCGACCGTGCCGCAATCGCGGCAGCTGGAGCCGTAGCCCTGACCGTAGCCATAACCGCCTTGATCGGCGTAGCGGGGCCCGCTTGCGCAGGCTCCGAGCAAGCTCGCAAGTACCAAAAGAAGCGCAATTCGAATCGTCATGGTCGATCTCCTTGTTTGAACGAACCGCATTCAGCATAGCCTCTCGGCGCTGGGTCAGCCTTGCTGGCAGCTGGCTGGGGGCTTTTTCGTTCAGATAGCGCTCAGAAATCCGCTATCCATCCATTCCTGTTGCCAGATCACGTGCAAAAATCATCCGCTCTTCACGAAAAGCCTTGAATTCCAGTGCATTGCCGCTTGGATCAGTGATAAACATGGTTTTCTGCTCACCGGGTAATCCTGCAAAGCGCAGACAGGGCTCGATCAGGAACGGCACCCCGGCCCGATGCAAGCGCTCGGACCATTCATCAAACTCGGCCCAGGCCAGAATCAGGCCGAAATGGAAGACCGGTACCGCCTGATGGTCGACCTCGTTGCGCGCTGCTGCTTCCACGGCGGGACACAGATGGGCCACGATCTGATGGCCCTGGAAGTCGAAATCGATCCACTCCGGACTGGATCGGCCTTCGCCGCAACCAAGCACGCCGGCGTAGAACTGCCGCGCCAGATCGAGATCGAGAACCGGGAAGGCGAGGTGGAAGCGCGGGCGGGGAGTAGTCATGGCGAGAGACTAGCAGTAAGCAGGACCGGTTTGATGCGGTTGGTTTCTCGCGCCGCCTTGACAACCCATGGCTCAGGCTGCGAACTCGTGTTGCTGGAGTTACATGCCATGTATGTACGTTTGAGCGGTCTGGCATGCCTGACTCTGCTGTTGAGCGCCTGCGCCAGCGCGCCCGGAAGCCGGTCCGGCATGCTGCCCGTCGGGCTGGAACTGGAGACGGTTCGTGAGCGGCGGGATTCACGTTTCGAGCGGCGGCTGGATGCGGAGTTGGTACGTAGCGCAACGCGCGTCGGCGTGCCCAGGGTCAGTGTCCTGGAAGCTGCGATCAACGACGACATTACCGCCGAGCAGGCAGCGCTGGTCGCCAACCGTGCCGGCCGCAGCCTTTGCCTGCGGCTGATCGGTCACTTCGAGCTGACCGCGAGCAACGGCGTTGATTCCGAGCCCGGCGACCTGCAACTCCATCTGATACTCACCGAGCTGCAACCGACTTCGGTGGGGCTGGCCGGCACCTCGGCGTTGATGGGTGTATTGGTACCTGGACCGTTTCGGTTGCCGGCTGGTCTGGGCGGGTTGTCGGCTGAGGGCGAGGCCTTGTTGGCTGACGCGCCGGCACTCCAGTTGCGCTGGTCCAAGGGCGCCAACAGCATGCTCGACGGTGCCCAGATGTCGACCATCGGCGACGCCTATCATCTCGCCAACGACCTGGGCAAGGACTACGCGAACAGCCTGATTGAGGCGCTGGCGGACGTGGGCGGGCGCAAGGAACGAATCTCCCCCGAACGGATGGATCGCAATCGCTCGCTGTGCCGGTCGGCCTTTGGCGAAGCGAGTCTGGCCGGTCGAGGTGCGGCGTGGCTGTTGCCGCTGGCGCCCGAATCCATCGACGAGGGTGCGCCGGTGGAGGATGAGGATTGATCCGTCAAGAGCCAGAGCAAGGTCAGGCCAGCGCTTGCCTGGACGCGTCATGAATCGCCAGAATCGGAATCGTTGCGCAGTGTCTGAAACGCGCTCAGTGCTTCAGCGCGGCTGCTGCGCAGGTCAACGATGGGCGCCGGATAGCCCTTGGCGCCGCCGCCGCTCCACGGCTGATGGATGTGTTTGGGCCCCAATCCCGCCAACTCCGGCACCCAGCGTCGTACGTAGTCGCCCTTGGGGTCGAAGCGTTCGCCCTGGCTGACTGGATTGAAAATCCGAAAGTACGGTGCGGCATCGGCGCCGGTGCCGGCGGTCCATTGCCAGCCCTGGGTGTTGTTGGCCAGATTGGCGTCGACCAGCGTGTCCCAGAACCAGCGCGCGCCGGCGATCCAGTGGTAGCGGAGGTTCTTGGTCAGCAGCGAAGCCACGATCATTCGCACCCGGTTGTGCATCCAGCCACTGTCCCAAAGCTCGCGCATGCCGGCATCGACGATCGGAATGCCGGTGCGACCGCGCTGCCAGGCGGCCAGCAGCTCCGGATCGGGCTCGGCCCATGGAAAACTGTCGAAGCGATGGTTGAGATTGTGCTCCGCGGTAGTCGGAAAATGCCGCAGCAGATGATGGGAAAAGTCGCGCCAGCCCAGTTCGCGCAGATAAGCGCTGGCTGCGGGCTCGGCCGCGAGTTGCTGAACCACCCGCCGCACCGAAATCTCGCCGTAGTGCAGATGTGGCGACAGGCTCGAGGTACCATTGATGGAAGGTAGGTCGCGCCCGCTGGCATAGGTTTCGAGTGCCTGGTCCTGAAAGCGCCGCAGCGCCGACCAGGCCCCCTTCTCGCCAGGTGTCCACCGACTTTCGAAGCCGCCGTACCAGGGGACCGTCGGCAGCAGATCCAGCTCGGCCAGAGACAGGCTGGACAGATCTGTCGGTGGCAGTGCAGTCGGGGCGTCCGCAGCGCCACCAGCTTGCTCCAGTCGCCCTTGCAACTGGCGCCAGAAGGGTGTGAAGACGCGATAGGGTTTACCAGCCTGATTGAGCAGATGGTCGGGTTCGACCAGCAGGTAGCCGGAAAAACTGCGCGCTTTGATACCGCGATCGCGTAGCTCGGCCTTCAGCGCGCTGTCACGTTCAACCAGTACCGGGTCGTACAGACGGTGCCAGTAGACCGCCCTTGCTTCGGATTGCGCCATGACCTCCAGCAGCGTCTGGCGGGTCGGGCCGCAACGCAGTATCAGCCTGCCGCCGCGCGCCGCGACCGCCTCCTGCAAGCTTTGCAGGCTGTGATGCAGCCACCAGCGGCTGGCCTCGCCGGGTGCCCAGGGCGCTTCTTCGTCCGGCGCGTGGATGTACAACAGGATCGGTGCCAGACCCTGATCGAGTGCGCGCAACAGCGGCGCGTGGTCGTCCAGACGCAGGTCGCGCCGCAGCCAGATCAGCGCGCGCGGGCTAGCCATGGAGAGCGTCTGGAATGGAAGTCCGCAACATCGAAAATCGACTCGGATGAGTTCAAGATCAGTCTGAAACAACTCTCGGCAACAGGATCAGACCCCAGCTCAGCAGCACATTGAGCATGCACAGGAAGACCGCCGCCGAGCCCATGTCCTTGGCTCGACCGGCCAGCTCGTGGAATTCCGGGGTGGTCTTGTCGACCACCGCCTCGATCGCACCGTTGAGCAGTTCCGCCACCAGTACCAGCAGCAGCGAGCCGACCAGCCATGCACGCTCCAATCCAGTCTGACCCAGCCAGAGTGCGAGCGGCGCGAAGACCATGAACAACTGACATTCCAGCCGGAAGGACGCCTCGTGGCGCAGGGCTGCGGACAGACCGTTGAGTGAGTAGCGCATGGCCAGCAGGATCTGGCGCGGACCGCGAGAAACCGCATTCGCCATTGGTGGGCAGCCTTGAGGCGATCGGGGCGGCGATTGTGACATTGGGCCGAAGTGGGGGGAAGTGCAGGAGCGCAGGGCCCAAGGCCCAGGGCCCAGGAGAGCGCGGCTCTCGCTCCGGCTCTTGATCTGGCGTGTGGAGCCTGCCTGCAGGCGAAGCTCTCGCACTTGCTCTTGGACTTGATCTGGCTCTGGCTCTCGCTCTCGCCTGCCACGCAAAAGCAAAGCGCCAGGTCGCCGCAGTCCAAAAGCGGTCGCGTTCGCCACACTTGCCTGACAGCGCTGTCGCCTTGCCTTGAGCCCACAGTTGAAACGAGCGTCTCATCACCTCGGACGGCAGCGCGCTCTCGCATTTCTGGGCCCTGGGCCCAGAGCCCTGGGCCCTATCGATGCGGTTCGCTTCCCTCACCGACATCCTACGCGCACGGCCGCAGCTCTTCTGGGCCTTGTACAATCCCGCGCCTGAAACTCGGCCGCGGGGAGCCAACAATGAACGTTGAACGCTTGCTGGGCAGTTTGCTGACCGGAGGTATGGGTAGCACACGACGTTCCAGCTCGTTGCTGGGTGGGATGGGTATCGGCAAGGCGCAGGTGGGCGTGGGTCTGCTTGGGGTGGCCTTTGCCGCCTACGAACACTATCAGCAGAGTCAGCGCCAATCCGCTGCAGCGGCACCACCGCCACTACCGCTTTCGCAGGGCCCATCAAGTGCCTTGCCGCCACCACCACCGCCGCCGATGGCAGCTCCCGCACCGCAGGCGCCGGCAGTGGAGACCGTCGACGAGCAGAGTCAAGGCGACTTGATGCTGGTGCTCGAAGTGATGATAGCGGCCGCCCATGCCGATGGCCGCATTGAC
Organism: Lysobacterales bacterium; assembly: GCA_036722245.1. Taxonomy (GTDB): domain Bacteria; phylum Pseudomonadota; class Gammaproteobacteria; order Xanthomonadales; family SZUA-5; genus JAWLAT01. The sequence continues at coordinate 2,841 of DAIMJK010000122.1, read as the reverse complement.
GCTCAGGAGCGGGCGACGATCCTGCAAAAGGCGATGCAGCTCGAGCTCAGCAGCGATGAGCGTCACCACTTGATGCGGGCACTGGATCAGCCGGCCAGCGCCGCCGAGCTGGCCGCGCGGGCGCGCCCTGGCATCGCCCCCGACCTCTATGCCGCAGCCTTGCTGGCCATCACCATCGATACCGAACAGGAGCGGCAGTGGCTGGCTGAGTGGGGCAAGCTGCTGGCCCTGTCCGAGTCGGAATGCCGTCAACTTGAAGCGCAGTTCGCCGAGGCGGCGGCCTGAGGTCCGCCGCCACGTAGCTGCGACCCGTCTCTACCCAGCCTTCAACACCAGGGAGTCCCCCATGCACCAATGGTATTTCAGCTACGACGGTCAGCAGGTCGGCCCTTTTGACCAGGCTTCGGCGGCGCGTCAGGCACAGCAGCGCGCAGATGGTTTCTGCTGGCGCCAGGGTTTCGCCGAGTGGGTACCGATCGGGCATGTCGCTGAACTGACCCGCAGCGGCGAAGGTCAGGCCATGGTGCCGTCGGCGCCGCCTTCAACGGCGCTGGCAGTGCAGCGCAGCGACGAGATCGACTATCAGATCTTTGGCGAGGATGTGCAGTTCGTCGAGATCGAGTTGGACCCGGGCGAGAGTTGCGTGGCCGAGGCCGGGGCGATGATGTACAAGGACGCCGTGGTCAAGATGGAAACCATCTTTGGCGACGGTTCGGCCCAATCGGCCAGCGGCAGCTTCATGGACAAGCTGGTTGGCGCGGGCAAGCGCCTGATTACCGGCGAGAGCCTGTTCATCACCGTGTTTACCCACACCGGCGCCAGCGGCAAGGCCAAGGTCGCCTTTGCGGCACCCTATCCCGGCACGGTGGTGCCGATGACTCTGAGCAACTTCGGCGGTCGCATCATCTGCCAGAAGGACGCCTTCCTGTGCGCCGCCAAGGGCGTCCAGATCGGCATCTTCTTTCAGCGCAAGATCATGACGGCGTTGTTTGGCGGGGAAGGCTTCATCATGCAGAAGCTCGAAGGCGACGGCCTGGTGTTCGTCCACGCCGGCGGCAGCATCGTCGAGCGCGAGCTGGCGGCCGGCGAAGTGCTGCATGTCGATACCGGTTGCGTGGCCGCTTTCACCGAGTCGGTCGGCTTTGACGTCGAACAGGTCGGTGGCATCAAGTCGATGATCTTCGGCGGCGAAGGCGTGTTTTTCGCCCGACTGACCGGCCCTGGCAAGGTCTGGATGCAGAGCCTGCCCTTCTCGCGCCTGGCCGGCCGCATCTTCGCCGCCGCACCGCAGGGAGGCGGCAAGCACAAGGGCGAGGGATCGGTGCTTGGGGGCCTGGGCGGGATCATTTCGGGGGATCGGGGGTTCTAGCGAGGGCTTGGGTGCGTTGAGGACTGCTTCAGGGCCCAGGGCCCAGGGCCCAGCAAGATCAAGGGCCGCCCGCCCGGAGCTATTCTGGCCCTGGGTCGAGCCTTGATGCGGTTCGCTGAGCTCACCGACATCCTACGCGCACCGCTGGAGCTCTTCTGGGCCCTGGGCCCTGAGCCCTGGGCCCTGCTCTTCGTCAGCTCTCCTCCTCCCCCAAATGCTCCCGCCCCTGTCGGAACCGGTTCAACGCCACCCAGGTGGGATCGGCGGCGCTGAGCAGTTTGTCGAGGATGACGTTTTCGAGTCGATCCAGATCCAGCCGCGCCCAGTCGAGCATCTCCAGCCGCGTTTCGTCGGCATGGTGAGCCCACTCGCGCAGGTCGTAGCGAAGCACGTCGACGACCTTCTGCGCTTCGTCAACGGTCAGTTCCTCGGCCGCGACCAGATACTGCCGGGCCTTCGTCAACAGCCCGCTCAGGTCGCGCGCCGCGGCTTCCTCGGCCTGCGGCAGTTCTTCCCGCAGCCAGCGCAGGGCTTCGTCATAGGCGCGTTGAAGGCGGTGTTCGGACATGACGTTTTGCTCCCTGGGTTCGCTTCGGCGCGACTCTCAATGGTTCGGCATTGTTCAACTGACGGGGGAGGGCCCAGGGCCCAGGGCTCAGGGCTCAGGGCCCAGGGCCCAGGGCTCAGGGCCCAGGGCCCGGTAGGTTCACGGTACCTCCAAGCCAGGCGTTGGCTGCCGATCAGTCTCCATCTTTATCGTGCAGATACTCCGCCAGCCAACGTTCCACTTCACGATGCCACTGGACCGAGTTCTTCGGCTTCAGGACCCAGTGGTTCTCGTCCGGGAAGTACAGGAAGCGGCTGGGGATGCCGCGTCGTTGCAGGGCGGTGAAGGCGGCGATACCCTGTTCCAGTGGTACGCGGAAGTCCAGCGCGCCGTGTATCACCAGCATCGGCGTCTTCCAGTCGGCGATGCGGTTGACCGGGTTGTGGCGCTCGTAGTTCTCCGGCACCTGGAACTGCGGGCCGCCGTGCTCCCATTCGGTGAACCAGAGCTCCTCGGTCGACCAGGCCATGAAGCGGGTGTCGAAGACGCCGTCATGATTGACGATGCAATCGAAGCGGTCGGCCCAGGCACCGGCGATCCAGTTCATCATGTAGCCGCCGTAGCTGGCGCCTAGGGCACAGGCGCGTTCGCCGTCGAGAAAGTCATGGTTGTCCAGCGCAAAGGCCAGGCCCTTCTGCAGGTCGACCAACGGCTTGCCGCCCCAGTCGCCGCTGATTGAATCGGTGAAGGCCTGGCCGTAGCCGGTGGAGCCGTGGAAGTCGATGAAGATCACCGCATAGCCCTTGCCGGCGTAGGTCTGCGGATTCCAGCGGTAGTGGAAGGAGTTGCCCATCGAGCCTTGCGGGCCGCCATGGACGATGAAGGCGATGGGGTACTTGGCAGTCGGGTCGAAATCGACCGGCTT
>DAIMJK010000121.1:0-10107 GCA_036722245.1 Lysobacterales bacterium | reverse complement strand
AGGGCATCGCGCGGGCGCGGGCTGGCGCGATGGGTCTGGCGCTGGAGTTCGACTCGGCCGGTACCCACGACTATCACATCGGCGAGCCACCTGACCACCGTTCTCGCGCTACTGCCCTTGCCGCCGGCACACCCATCGACGATCTGCGCGCACGCCAGTTCGTATCGACGGACTACTACGACTTCGACCTGATCCTGGCGGCCGATCGCGGTCATTTGCGCAGTCTGCAGGCGCGCCGTCCGAGCAAGGCGCGGGCACAGGTCGATCTGCTGCTGCCGTGGTGCGGCATCGAGCAGCCGGACGAAGTACCCGACCCCTACTACGGCTCCCTCGCCGGCTTCGACGAGGTGCAGCGGCTGCTGGAAGGGGCGATCGATGGCCTGTTGCTGCGGGTTCAGCGGCAAGGACCTTGAGCAGTTCCAGTGGCCACCGCGCAGCTCCAAACGAACTGTAGGAGGCTGCTTGCAGGCGACCGCGGAAGCGAGCTTCTGGCGCTTGTGGCGGAGCGAGAGAGCTAAGGCAGCGCTGCGCGCTGCGAATCGCGAGCAAGCTCCCTTCGACAAATGCAGGAGCAAGGTCAAGATCAGGAGCAAGCTCAAGGTCAAGAGCAGGAGCAATCAAGCCAACCAGCGTCAACTCACCAGCTTGTCCTGGGTCCGCTGCTCGAAATCACTCGCGTCGTGGCGCTCGTGCAACTGCTCTGCCAGGTCGCCCCAGGTCTTGTTGACCATCACCCCGCGGCGAGCGGCTGGGCGCTGGGCGATCTGCTCGGCCCACCGCTGGACGTGGCTGTATTGCTGAACCTGCAGGAACTCCGCCGCGTCGTAGAGCCGACCGCGGACGATAGCGCCGTACCAGGGCCAGATCGCGATGTCGGCGATGCTGTACTGAGCACCCGCCATGAACTCGTTGCTGGCCAGATGGCGGTCCAGCACGTCCAGTTGGCGCTTGGCTTCCATCGCATAGCGGTCGATGGCGTATTCGATCTTGAATGGCGCGTAGGCATAGAAATGGCCGAAGCCGCCACCCAGGAAGGGCGCGCTGCCCATCTGCCAGAACAGCCAGTTCAGGCTCTCGGTGCGCGCCGCCGGCTCGACGGGCAGCAGCGCACCGAACTTTTCGGCCAGATAGAGCAAGATCGCGCCGGACTCGAAGACTCGCGTCGGTGTCGGGGTCGAATGATCCATCAGTGCCGGGATCTTCGAGTTCGGATTCACCGCCACGAAACCACTGCCGAACTGCTCGCCGTCGGAGATCTGGGTCGGCCAGGCGTCGTACTCGGCGCCGCCATGACCGAGCTCCAGCAGTTCTTCCAGCATCAGCGTTACCTTGACTCCGTTCGGCGTGGCGAGCGAGTACAGCTGCAGCGGATGGCGCCCGACCGGCAGTTCCTTCTCGTGGGTCTCGCCGGCAGTCGGTCGGTTGATGCTGGCGAACTTGCCGCCGTTGCCACCGCCTTCGTTCCAGGTCCAGATCGTCGGCGGTTGGTAGGCTTGATCGTCGGTCATTGTCGCAGTCCAGGCCCATGCAAAGGGCGCATTCGAAGTTGCCCGCAGTATAGGCAAGCGAGGTTTGCCCGATGTGATCGGGCGTTCCTGAGGATGCGAATCAAAGAGCGAAGTGCTGAAGAGCTGATTGACCACAAAGGACACAAAGGACACGAAGGAGAGCAGAGCAGAAGAGACAGGTCGTTGGCGATAATCGGCCTGCAACCACAAGAGCTGCGATTGTGCCCGGCGTCGCGTCAATCAAAGCTCTTCCTTTGTGTCCTTTGTGTCCTTTGTGGTTACCTGCTTTTTCGCTTTTGTGTTTCACCACGCTGCATCAGTTTGACTCGCACCCTTGCCCCGGACCCTCGCCGCGCGATTTGTTCAGACGGTATGATCTGTGCGCTGGACCACACAGCCTGAACCAATGCCCGAACTGCAATCGAAGATCGCCATCATCACTGGTGCCAGTCGCGGTATCGGCGCCGCGTGCGCGCGCGAGCTGGCGCGGCAAGGTGCTGCCGTGGTGCTGGCGGCGCGCAACGCGGATCAGATCGAGACCATCGCGGCCGAGATCAATGCCGCCGGCGGCCAGGCGCTGGCCGTGATCGCCGATGTCGCCGTGCGTGCCGAGGTAGCGCGGCTGGTAGAGCGCACGTTGCTGCACTACGGCGGCGTGGACATCCTGATCAACAATGCCGGTGTCATCGAACCGATCGCGCGGCTGGCCGAATCCGATCCGCAACGCTGGTCGGATGCTGTCGACATCAACCTCAAGGGCGTCTACTACGGTGTGCACGCGGTGCTGCCGACAATGCTGCGGCAGGCGGGCGGGAGCATCATCAACCTGAGCTCGGGCGCCGCAACCCATGTGCTGGAAGGCTGGAGCCACTATTGCGCAGCCAAGGCAGCGGTGCTGGCGCTGACCCGCTGTACCCACGCCGAGTACGCTGCACAAGGTATCCGGGTGTATGGCCTGAGTCCGGGAACGGTGGCCACCGACATGCAGGTGCAGATCCGCAGTTCCGGCATGAACCCGGTCAGCCGGCTCGATCCGGACAGCCACATCCCACCCGAATGGGTCGCCCAGGCACTCGCCTGGCTATGCACCGAAGCCGCCACCGATCTGGCCGGCGACGACATCTCCCTGCGCGACGCCCGCATCCGCAAACGCATGGGGCTGCCGCCGGGCTGAGCGGAGGTGAGAAAACGGACTTCGTTGCTCGCAATCGTGCACAGTCCCGCCATTCCCAGCCAAGGCCATTCTCAACTGGCCACTGGAACTGGCTACTGGAACTGCTCTTCTGGGCCCTGGGCCCTGGGCCCTGGGCCCTGAGCCCTGCTCTACCGACCCTCAGCCCTCAGCCCTGCCCTACTCATACCCCACCGCCACCGCCACCACCATCGTCACCGCGGCGGCCGCCAGCAGCTTGAGCAGCAGCGGCCAGACGAAGCGGACCCAACGGTCGTAGGGGATGCCGGCAATGCTAAGGATGCTCATCAATACGACGCTGGTCGGCACGATCATGTTCGACAGGCCATCGCCAAACTGGTAGGCGAGCACAGCGACCTGGCGACTGATGCCGAGCACGTCGGCCAGCGGGGCCATGATCGGCATGGTCACGAAGGCCTGGCCGCTGCCCGAGGGGATGAACAGGTTCACCACGCTCTGGAACAGCATCATGCCGACCGCGGCGCCGTGCGTGCCCAGCAGAGCCAGCGGACCGGACAGACTGTTGACGATCGTGTGCAAGACCATGCCGTCTTCCAGCAGCAGCGCGATCGCGCGGGCGAAACCGATCAGCAAGGCGGTACCCGCCAGTTCGGCGGCACCCTCGGCGAAGCGCTTGGCGGTGCCGTCGGCGCCCAACCCGCCGACCAGCCCGGCAAACAGCGCCAGCGCAAGGAACAGCGCGCCAAGTTCGACCAGATACCAGCCCTGCGCCGAGATCCCCCAGACCATCAGCACCAGCACCAGCAGCGTGCCGATGAAAACGGCGAAGCGACGACCATCCAGCGGCGGATACTCGGTCGGCGGCTGATGCGGGATCTCGATGTCGGCGAGCAGGCTCTTGCTCGGATCGGCCTGGATCATCTGCGAGTAGCGCCAGACATGATGGACGCCGATCGCCACGAAAGGCACGAACAGGGCGAGCCGGAACTCCCAGCCGGAGGTCGGCGCCAGGCCGGCCACACCCTGCGCCACTTGCACCGTAAAAGGGTTCAGCACGGCCACGCCGTAGCCGATGCAATAGCCGCAGATCATGATGCCCATCGCGACCATCGCGTCCATCCGCATCGCCAGGCACAGCGCGATCAGCATCGCGGTGAAGGGGATGAACTCCTCCGCCGCGCCGATCGCCGACGAGGCGGCGGCAAACACCGCCATGCCAATCACGATCAGCCACCCCTGACTGTGCCCGATCCGGCGCAGAGTCGCGCCCAGCGCCGCGTCGATCATGCCACTGGCGCGCAGCACCGAGATCGCGCCCCCGACCAGCAGCACGAAGAAGATGATGTCCTGCGCCGCCGCCATCGCCCGCGGCACCGCGGTAAGCACCGCGATCGGTGACAGGCTTACCGGCGTCTCGACCGCCGCATAGGTGCCCGGCACCACCACCATGTGGCCCTTGCCGTCGTCGACCATCTCGAACTGCCCCTGCGGCAACAACCAGGTGCTGGCCCAGGCCAGGATCATGATGCCGAACAGCAGAACCAGGGTATGCGGTACACGCAGTCGGATCATTGTGGCGGCTCCGGGGCAAAGGGAGGGAGTCTAGCCGGAAGAGAGAGGGCCCAGGGCACAGGGCACAGAAGAACAAAAGGGCGCCAATCGGTGCTCAGGGCTCTTGCTTCTCTGGGCCCTGGGCCCTGAGCCCTGGGCCCTCGCTTTCCCGACTCCCGACTCCCGACCAAGAAGCTCGCTCCACCCGATTCCTCCCGGCCGCCTTGGCCGCGTACAGCGCCTGGTCAGCGGCCGCGATCAGGGCGCTGGCGTCGTCGTCGTCAGGTACCTGGCTGGCGACGCCGATCGAGATCGTGGTGCCCAGCGCACTGGCGCTGACTTGTTCGCGCAGGCGCTCGGCGACCTGCATCGCCTCGCCGATCCGCGTCGCCGGCATCACGACCAGGAATTCCTCGCCGCCGAAGCGGGCCAGCAGGTCGCGCTCGCTGCGCAGCCCCTCGGCCAGGACTCTGGCCAGCGCCTTGAGCAACTCATCGCCAGCCAGATGACCGTGGCTGTCGTTGTAGTGCTTGAAATGATCCACATCGATCGCCAGCAGCGCCAAGGGCTGCGCCGCGGATCGCGCCTGCTGCCACGCCTGAGCCAGGAAATCGTCCAGCCGGCGCCGGTTGGCGATGCCGGTCAGGCCATCCTGATGGGCCATCTGCTGCAGCCGCTGGTTGGCACTAGCCAGCTCCTGAGTACGCGCGCCGACCAACTCGGCCAGTCGGCGCCGGTCCTCGTCCAACCGCCGCAGCCGCCGTTGCACGAACCAGTTCAGCCCCGCCAGCGCCAACAGCAGCGCCAGCAGGCCAGCCAGCGACCGCGCCCACCAGCTGGCGTACCAGGGCGGCACGATCCGGAAGCTCCAGGCTTGAGTCTGGGACAACCGGCCGCTGGCATCGCGCGCCCGCAGTTCCATCGCGTAGTCACCCGGGCGCAGTCTGGAATAACCGAAGCCGCGACTACGCGACCAGTCCGACCAGGGTTCGCCATAGCCGAGCAAACGACCCTGATAGCGCGTGGTCTGGACGGTGCTGAACTCGGGCAAGGCAAACTGGAAGCTGATCGCGTAGTCGCCCCTGGTCAACTCCGGCGGCGTCTCCGGCCGCAGCGGCAGCGGCTCGCGCCGTCCATCGGGAAAGATCCGCGTCACGCTGCGCAACTGCAGCTGCGGTGCTTGCGCCTGATCGATCGCCACGCTCGGGTCGAAGCTCAGCAAGCCCCTGGAGCCAATCAAGGTGATGCCGCCGCCAGGCTCCAGCCGGTGGCCGACGAACGCGCCGCGACGCAGTTGCTGGACCGGCTGTTCGAGCCACCGCTGCTCCGGTGCGCGGCTGTAGACACCGGCGCTGCCGTAGGCCCACAGCGTTCCATCGTCGGTTTCTACCAGCTGCAGCAAGCTGTCAGCCGGCCGCAGCGCGGCCAGGCCGTAAAGATCATCGACGACCAGGCGCTCGTCCTCGATCCGATACAGGCCCATCGGCAGACTGACCCGCAGCACGCCGTCAGACAGCAGCGCGATCCGGGCCGCGGCCTGATTGCCCTGCAGCGGCGCATCATCCGGGGTGAAGCTGCGCTGTTCGACGATCGACCCGGTCTCATCCAGCCGGATCCGCCAGACCCCATGGCGGACACTGCCGAACCACAACTCGTCGGGCGCGCGCTCGACCAGGCCGATCGCTCGCACTTCCCTGCCGAATGCCGCTGACGGTGAGATTGCATAGCCGGCCGCCGCCGGCTGCAGGATCCGCAGCCCGAGCTCGGTACCAATGTAGATTCGACCCGGCACATGGACCGAAGGCAGGAACTCGCGCGCATAGATCGCGTCATCGAACAGAGGTCGCAGCGCACCGTTTTCGAGCAGCGACAGCCGATGATTCTCGGCGATCAAGCTGCGCTGAGAGTCAAGCGGGTGCATCGCGTGTACCGTAACCGCCGGCAGATCGAGCGGTTGGATCCGTTCAGGGCCACTGGCGGTCGACTCCAGCCGCGCCAGCCCGGTGGTGGACAGCAAATGGTCGACACCATTCCAACGCACCACATCGGAAAGCGAGCCACGCACACCATCTTCGGCTCCGGTCACGGTCCATTGCGAAGGCCAGCTGATATGGAAGAAGGCGTCGTCGGATGCCACCAGAAAGCCGCCACCGCGGGCAGCCACGGCGCCGGCCAGGAAGTCGGTCGCCACCACCAGGCGACGCCACTGGCGCAACTGGCGGTCTACCAGATAGACGCTGCCGTCGGCGCCTGCCAGAGCCAGGCTGCCGTCACCCAGCTGTATCGAATGCTCGAAGTGGGACGAAGGTGGCAAGCCCTCCGGCATCTCCAGGGCCAGCAACTCACCGTCCTGCCAACGCCACCAGCGACCGTCCACGCCCAGCGTCAGCAGCCCACCATCGGCCAGCGGCAGCAAGTCGAACACCAGATCGGTCAGCGCCGCGGTCTCCGGCAGCAGTTCCCAACGGTCTTCCAGCAAGCGGTGCAGACCGACGCCACGGAACTGCAGCAGCGTCTGCCCCTGATGCACGATGATGGCGCCGAAGCGACCCGGATGGTGCCAGTGGTCGATCTGGTCGGTGCGGGGATTCCAGCGGAACACATCGCGCAGGGCGCGAAACCAGACGACGTCGTCGCTGACGACGATGTCCCAGATATCAGCCAGTTCCCGGCCTTCCATCACGCCTGCGACACCGGGCGTCAGATCCACGAAGCGCGCCTGCCCTTCCGCGTCTTCCTGCAGATAGCCGAAGACACCATAGCCGCCGACATGGACACGGCCGTCTGCGGCCACGGCCAGTGATCGCACCATGTCGTGGTTGCTCAGTGGGATCAGGGTCCAACGCTCGCCGTCGTACGTCAGCACGCCGTGGCTGTTGGCGAGGTAGACGATGCCGCGATGATCCTGCGCGATGTCGAAGTTGGCCGGTTCAAGGCCGGGGTCGAGCGCATGCCGGACCACCGGCGGGTTGCCCAGCAAGGGCTCGCGCGCCTGCCCAGCCGTCGCCCAGATAAACCCGCACAGCAACAGCATGGCCAGTTGCGACGCCCACTTGCCTGTCATGCTGCCCCCGCCTGTCGCGAACAGCGCAAGACTACTCCAGCCAACGCCTCAGCTGGGCATAGACGCGAGGGTCGCCGAGCAGGTCGAAATGACCGGCGTTGTCGATCACCAGCGTGCTGCCTTCGGCCAGCGGCAATGCCCGCGCGGCCGGCGCGCCCTCGGCCAGCGCGCTGCGCAGCGGCACCAGGCCGTCACCGAGCAGATGTCGGGCCGCCACGCCATCGCTGCGCTTGAGGCTGGCGCCGACGACATGACAGCGCAGTCGCACCGGCAAGTCCAGGGGCAAGCTGGCCGAACTCAAGCCAGCGTTGACCTCCAATCGGTACTTCGGCGGCAGGAACTCGCCGCTGTGCAGGTCCTGAATTCCGGCGCTGCGCGCGCTGCCGAGCAAGGCGAAGGGCGCGCTGTAGGGGCTGACCCGCAGCAGTCGGTCGACCAAGCTGCCGGCGCGCTCCAGCGGCGCACCCAGATGCGGCGTGCCCAGGAAGACCAGCTCGCGCAGCAGCGAGGGCCAGCGCTGCCCCGTGGCCGCCTGGGCGCAGGCACTGCGCGCAACCAGCCCGCCCATGCTGTGGGCGACGATCGCAATCCTTTCCGGGCTGTGGGGCAGCCGCTGGACCAGTTCGTCCAGCAGCCCGGCCAGGGCGGCGCCATTTCGATGGATCGGCAAACCACTGTTGTACTCGAGATGGAGCGGCAGGTAGCCAAGCTCCGTCGCCAGCGCGGCGGCCTGGTCCACGCCCTCACGCTGCCACTGATCCGGTCCCATGCACAAGCCGTGGATCAACAGCATGATCCGTGGCGGCCGCGCGGCGTCGATCAGTAGTCGCGGCAACTCGCCCGCCAGAGCGAGAGGCCGACCGGCATGGCGCAACTGCATCGGCAGGGCGAGCGGGTTGCCGGTCGCATCCAGATGATCACCGAAGACCCCGTTCAGGACCGCCCGCAGCCTGCGTTCGGCGGCATTGCCCTCGCCCTGCCAGTGGGTCGGCGTGGCATGGCGCAGGAGCAGATCCAGGCCGCCGCCAACCACCGTACTGACACCGCGCACGCTGCGATAGACAAAACCGGTGATCCCCCGCGTCCGCGGCCGAGCCGCCGAAAAATCAAGCTGGGCGCGCTGCGCGATCACCGCATGCAGCCGCTCGGAGATGTCGCTGACGCCGCTGACGCCATCGACCGTCAGTTGACTCAGGCCACGCAGGAGGAGGGTGTTCATGGGACGAAGGCCAACTTCACTCTGCAAGCAAGAAGAGCAGTTCAACACAAAGGACACCGAGGACACAAAGCAAAAGCCTTGAGAATGAACGTTCCGCCTGGCGCAGCCGGACTCCCTGCAACGCTGGCCGAGTTTCGCCCGTCATTGAGGAGTCTTGCTCCGCTTTGTGCTCTCCCTGGTGTCCTTTGTGGTCCATCAGCAATTGCGCTCTTCAGACACCCCTTCGACCTTTCGCTGCCTCGCGCGGCGAGAGCCCTCACGACTCCGCCTCCGGCAACTCGATCCCCAGCCACGCGCCGGCCAGCGCCAGGGTGCCCAGACCGGCCAGACTCCATGGGATGCTCAGCGGTGCGAACAACGCCGACAGCCCGCCGACCAGCAACAGCACCGCCCCGATGGCGGCGTTGCTGGTCGCCACATAACCGCTGCGGCGGTCGTCCGGAGCAATGTTGACGATGTAGGTCTTGCGGCCGATGCGAATTCCCTCGTGAGCCAGCGAGAGCAGCAGGAAGCTCAGCGGCAGCAACCAGTGCGCGCTGCCACCCAAGCCGTCACCGATACCCACCCATAGCGCCAGGGCCAGCACCAGCAACGCCGCGGCGGCGCCGGCCACGCTGATCACCTGTCGCGAGGAATGATTGGCCCAGCGGCCCCAGACCCATCCGCCCACGACGCTGGCGGTCGCGCCGGCCAGCACGAAGGTCGACAACTGGCTACCGTCCAGTGCCTCGTGCTGCCGTGCCAGCAGCAACAGATAGGGGCCGGCCAGTGCCGAGCCGAGCAGCAGGCCGCGGGCGATCACGAAGCGCCGCAGGACCGCGTCGCTGCGCAACAGCGCCCAGGCCCCGAGCGGCTCATCGTCGGCGTCCGCGTCGTTCTCCCGTCCGGCCGCCGGCACGATCGGTGCCGATGCCCACCAGAGCAGACCGGCCGCGAGCAGCAGCGGGCCGATCAGCGCCAGGCTGTCCAGGCCGCGGCCGGCGAACATGCCGATTCCGGCCAGCAGCAAGGTCAGCAGGCCACCGATCATCGCTGCGGTGCCGGTGACCGATCCGCGTTGGTCGCGCTCGGCCACGTCGGCCAGGATCAGCTTGCCGCTGATCGAACTCAGGCTGCGCGACAACGCAAACAGCGCCAGCAGCAGCAACACCACAGCGCCAAGCAGCGCAGCTTCGAGGGTCAGCGCGGCTACACCCATCCCGATCGCGCAGATGCCCTGCCCGAGCGAGCCGATCCGCCAGACCCGATCGGCCGGCTGTCGCCGCACCCACGGCGCGACGACCGCCTGCAGCAGCAAACTGCCCGACTCGCGCAGCGGCACCAGCAAACCACTCATCCACACCGGCGCCCCTGCGCCGCTGAGCAGGGTCGGCAGCACGGTCTTGGCATCCACTGCCCGATCGCCCAGTTTGCTCAGGGTCTGAGCGGCGATCAGGCGCCATGCGGGCACGCTCGGCATGCGGCGGATCCGGTGTCGGTGGACGGAGCACGAGCATAGAGGAACCAGACGCGCCCGGCTCCCCGGAACCCCGAGTTGTACTCGGGCCGTCGCGTAGCGACGCGGCCCCTGGGAACCCCGAGTTGCACTCGGGATGTCGTGCAGCGGCGTGGC
>DAIMJK010000120.1:0-10135 GCA_036722245.1 Lysobacterales bacterium | reverse complement strand
GCGATCAATGACCACGTAGGCGAAACGCCCGCCATCGTTGTCCAGGAAGGGACCGCGGTCGACCAGCAGGACGTCGTTGCGGGTGTCGAGCAGGATTCGGCCGGACAGGCGTTGGTTCTGGCGCAGTTCGGTGGGTAGCTGGTCCGGCAGAGCGATGCGACCGCGCACCTGGCCGGCGATGATCTCCGGCGAGATCTGCCTGAGCACTCCATCCAGAGCCACATTGCCCAGCTTCAGCTCCGCTGCCATGCCGGGTAGCAGATTGCCGGCCAGCGTCTCCGCCACCTCGATCTCGATTTCCATTCGGGACAAGTCGATCACGGTCAGCAGCGGCTGGTCGCTGGCCACCTTGGCCTTCTGCGCCACCGCCAGCGAGCCAACCTGACCGAGCAGCGGCGAGCGCACTCGCAGCAGGTCGACCTGGCGCTCGATCTCGCTCACCGCCAGCTGCTGCTGTTCCAGCTCCAACTCGCGATTGCGCAGTTCGAAGGCCAGACTCTCGCCTTCCAGCGCCGCGTCGGCCTCGGCGTGGCGCAACCGGACCCGCGCGGTATCAAGCGCATCCTCGGCACGTTTGAGTTCAACCTGACTGAGCGCGCCAACCTTGTGGCCCTGCCGCGAACGCTCCAGTTCGCGCTCGGCAGCGCGCAGGGTGATCGCCGCCTCGTCGGCGGTACGCTGGCTGCTCAGGCGCAACTTGCGCGTCTCGATCCGCTGCCGCGCGACCTCGGTCTGCAGCGACTGCAGCCGCGAACGGCCCTGCGCGAGCAGGCTCTGCAACTCGGGATTGTCGATCTCGGCCAGCAGCTGGCCCGGCGCTACCGCTTCGCCAGCCTCAACCAGCAGGGTCACCGTGCCACTCGATGGGGCGTACAGGCTGGGGCTGTTGGCGGCCACCACCCGGCCCTGCACCGACACGTCGCGGACCAGATTGCCGCGCCGCACTTCGGCAATGCGCAGGGCGTCTCTGGACACCGCCGCGTCGGCCGACATCCAGCGCAGCATCGCGGGCAGTGCGAGCAGCAGCAAAACCAGGCAGCCAGCCGCCACGATCACAGCCACGCGCCAGCGTTGCCACAGGCTGGGCGCGGCCATCACTCGATCCTGGGCGGAGGTGTCTCTGAACATGCAAGGCTCCTGCGTTGCTTGGCCGATGGTTTCGTCAACGCCAAGCGTTCACGAACCCACCGGACCAGAGCAATGCAGGACCCATGCCAGGATTCAAGCTGTTGTTTTCATTGATTTCACATCGCGCATACGCCCTGTCCGGTCCCGTCCGTCGGTCGTCCGGGACGCACTTGGCTCTTGCTCTTTCGGGGTCGGGGTCGGGGTCGGAATCGGGATCGGGGGTTGGGATCGATCCGATGCATGAGGTACCCGAGCAGGCCCTTCTCCAAGGGCGATCGTCATAACATTCTTCAATCGCGCCGCATTCCAACGCCGATCCACCGGCATGTCGTTGCACTCGATTCCGATTCCGACCCCGACCCCGATCAGTCACGCCCAACTCGAGTTCGCCTGCGCTTCTGGGCCCTGGGCCCTGCTCTTCTGACTTCAGCCCTCCGCCCCTACCATCGCCAACGCCACGGCCTGCGCCACCTCGATGCCATCGATCGCGGCTGAATAGATGCCGCCGGCGTAGCTGGCGCCCTCGCCGGCCGGGTACAGGCCGCGGGTGTTGATGCTCTGGTAGTCGGCGCCACGCTTGACCCGGATCGGAGAGGAGGTGCGAGTCTCGACCGCGGTCAGGATCGCGTCCGGCAGGGCGAAACCGCGCAGTTGCCGCTCCAGCGCCGGAATCGCCTCGCGCAAGGCTTCGATCGCATAGTCCGGCAGCGCGCTTGCCAAGTCAGTCAGACGCACGCCGGGCTGGTAGGAAGGCAACACGCTGCCGAAGGCGGTCGACGGTCGACCGGCGAGGAAATCGCCGACCCGTTGCGCCGGCGCGCTGTAGTCACCGCCGCCAAGTTCAAAGGCGCGCCGCTCCCAATGACGCTGGAACGCGATGCCGGCCAGTGGGCCACTGCCGTAGGCGGCAAAATCCTCAGGTGTGACCCCGACCACCAGGCCGGCATTGGCGTTGCGCTCGTTGCGCGAATACTGGCTCATGCCGTTGGTGACGACCTGACCGATCTCCGAAGTGGCCGCCACCACGGTGCCGCCCGGACACATGCAGAAGCTGTAGACGCTGCGGCCGTTGCCGCAGTGATGGACCAGCCGGTAGTCGGCCGCGCCGAGCAGCGGATGACCGGCGAAGCTGCCGAATCTGACCTGATCGATTTGCGACTGTGGATGCTCAATCCGGAAACCGATCGACAGCGGCTTGGCTTCCAGATAGACGCCGCGTGCATGCAGCATGGCGAAGCTGTCGCGCGCGCTGTGGCCGAGCGCGAGTACGACGTGACGCGCTTCCAGCGAGCTGCCATCGGCCAGCTGCACGCCTTCGACCTGACCATCGCGCAGCGCCAGATCAACCACCCGCGCACCGAAGCGGATCTCGCCACCGAGTCCTTCGATCGTCGCGCGCATCTTCTCGATCATGCTGACCAGCCGGAAGGTGCCGATATGCGGCTTGCTGACGTATTCGATCTCTTCCGGCGCACCGGCCAGCACGAACTCGCGCAGCACCTTGCGACCGTAGTGCTGCGGATCCTTGATCTGGCTCCACAGCTTGCCGTCCGAAAAAGTGCCGGCGCCGCCTTCGCCGAACTGAACATTCGATTCCGGATCCAAGCTGCGGCCGCGCCACAGGCCCCAGGTGTCGCGGGTGCGCTCGCGCACCGCCTTGCCGCGTTCCAGCACGATTGGCTTGAAACCCATCTGGGCCAGGATCAGCGCTGCAAACAGTCCGCAGGGCCCGAAGCCGATCACCACCGGGCGCGATTTCAGGTCCGCCGGCGCCTGGGCGACAAAGCGGTAGCGCATGTCCGGCGCCAGCGCCACGTCGGCAAGCTTGCGCTGCAGCAGGCGACCCTCCGCCGCCGCATCCAGCTGCACGTCAACGGTGTAGATCAGCACGATCGCCGAGCGCTTGCGGGCGTCATAGCTGCGCTTGTAGACACTGTAGTGGAGCGGCATCTCGGCGCCGATCCCGAGTCGCGCCCGTATCGCCTGCGGCAGCGCTTCGGGCGGATGGTCCAGCGGCAGCTTGATCTGGGTCAGGCGCAGCATGCGCGCATTCTCGATGTCGATACGACCGCCGATGCTGGTGCAGCCGGGACGGCGGCGCAAGAGGCGCGCGCCCATGGCTGGCAAAGCGCGGGCAGTCACGCAGGACCGATTGCCGTCGGCTTCACAGAATGTCTACGCTAGCGGCCCTGCGTCGTCCTCTGACCCTCAGCCCTTAGCCCTGGACCAAAGACATGATCGGCAAACTCCTGCGCCTGATTCTGCTGCTGTTGGCCGTGCTGCTGGCCGTGCTGATTTATCAACTGGTCAGTCCACCGGCGGCCGACCCGGTGCCGCGTACGGCGAGCCCGCTCGGCGCGTTGCCGGACACGTCGCACATCGACGCCCAGGTCGAGGCGATGCGTGCGCAGGTGCAACAGGCCATGGAACAGGCACAGCTTATGGCGGGTCAGATCGACGAGCAACGCGCCCGCGCCGTCTTCATCAATGATTTCGCAATGACCACCGCCCTGAAGGTGGCGATGAGCGAGTGCTACCTCAGCAACGGCGCCTGGCCCATGGATGGCTGCGGCATTGACCCCGATGACCTGCGCGGCAAGTTGCTCGAGCGCGTCAGCATCGAAGCAGGTGGCGCCTATCTGCTGCACTTCAAGGCGGGTTTCGGGCTGCCTGAAATCAGCGTTCGAATGCAAGGTGAGGCCAACAGCGTCGGCGTGCGCTGGCAATGCAGCTCACCGGACTATCCGGGCATTGCGCGATTGCTACCCGATTGCGACTATCGCGAAAACATCAGGGGAATCTCACCATGAGTCGCCGAATGATCGTTCGTTACCTGACTGGCCTGCTGGTCCTGCTGCTTGCCGCGTGCTCGATGGGTCCGGCCGAGACGGTGGTGTTCAATGACGGTCGTTTCCAGGTCACGCGGCCGGCCTCGTGGGTCCTGCTCGATGAACTCAACGATGCTGCCGATTTGCAGATGGGCAACAAGCTCAAGGAAGCCTATGGCCTGATCCTGAGTGAATCGAAGCAGGATTTCGCCGAGCAAATGACCTTGGCCGCCTTCAGCGAAAGAACGCGCACCGATCTGCTCGACAGTCTCACCGACGTCCAGCTGAGCGGACCGCAGCAGATCAGCAGCAATGGCAGCCCGGCGATCCGCTATGACTTCACCGGCACGATAGACTCGGTCCGGATCAGGTACTGGCATGTCGTGGTCGACACCGGCGACGACTTTCATCAGGTGGTGCTGTGGAGCCTGCCGTCCAGGTTCGAGGGTAATCGAGCGGATTTCGAGAGCGTGCTGGCAACCCTGAAGCAGATCTAGCCAGGCTCGTTCGCGACGAAGCCGGGGACCCGACATGGCGCGGGCAGGCAACTCGCGTTGGACTAGCTGATGGCCAGAATCTTCGGCACATCCAGGCTCTGGTCGTAGCGCACAAAGTCGGTGGCGCGGGTCTTGATCGCCAGCAGCGACATCCGGTCGGCCAGTTCGTTGCCTTCCACGCCCACATGGCCGTTGACGTGCATGAGCTGGACTCGATCCTTCAGCGTCTGATGCAGGGCGTACATGGCCTGGATCAGCGCCAGGTTCTTGATCTGGCCGCCGGGCCGGGTCCAACCCTTCTGCTTCCAGCCCTCGGCCCATTGCGTGATGCACTGGATCGCGTAACTGGAATCACAAAAGATCGCCACCGACCTGCCGTTGTCCAGTTCCCGTCGGGCCATGATCAAGGCCTGGTGGAGGGCGTTCAGCTCGGCGGTGTTGTTGGTGCCGTGCGGGCTGTGCAAGCCATACCAGAGCTCTGCGAGCACGTCGTTGCGGTACAGCGCCAGGCCGGACCCGGACTTGCCCGGATTCGGTTCGCAGCCGCCGTCGGTAAAGATCTTGACCTCAAATGGCATCGCTGCGATTTCGGCTGCGGTCCAGGTTCGAGGTGATCTTGCTGCTGCGCGGCGTTTGCCGACAGCCGGCTTTGCCTGAGCACCGGCAGTCGAGACGGCACCTGCTCGGGTTGTGCCGGCAGCGGGCTTGCCTCTGAAAGCAGCGTCGGCTTCAGCCTTGCTGCCGTAGGACTTGAAACGCGCCCCGGGGAACTTGTCCACCTGCTTCTGGCAGCTCGCCCAATCGGTATAGATCCCGGGCTGCCTGCCGGCCCAGACGACGTAGTACTTGCTGGCCACGCGGTGCCCTTGCTGAATCCTGATCGGCCGCGATTATTGCAGCATTCAGCTGTCGAACTGGGGACGGGCGGGTCCGCTTGTGCCGAACCCTAAGCGCGCCACGATCGACGGCACGCCCTGGCTGGCAACGGCGGGATCGCGAGCAACTTAGGCCGGTTCCTCGCGCCCGCCTGGTCCGATTTTCGCCCCGGGTGTCGAATGCGCGAGGCGGCCGGCGCTCTTGGGTCCGAGTGGCCGTATCGCACCCCTCGCGGCCGCCGGCGCGGTCAGGTGGGCGGCGAAGATCGGGCCAGACGATGCGCGCCGGAACCGCGCTACGGTTGGCGGTTTGCCCTGGCCTGGCGAGCAACGGCGGGAATCCTAACTCCGCAACCGCCATCCCGTGCGGAAGATGTACCAAACCGCCACCAGGCAGGCGAGCAGGAACATCATGATCATGGCCGCGCTGACCACGACGTTGACATCGGAGATTCCGTAGAAGCTCCAGCGCATGCCGCTGATCAGATAGACCACCGGATTGAACAGCGACACCGTTTGCCAGGCTGGCGGCAGCATGTCGATCGAATAGAAGGCGCCGCCAAGGAAGGTCAGCGGGGTGATGATCATCAGCGGGATCACCTGCAGCTTCTGCCAGTCGTTTGCCCACAGCCCGATCAGGAAGCCGAACAGGGAGAAACTGACCGCGGTCATGAACAGGAAGAACAGCATCCAGAGCGGGTGCTCGATCTGGTACGGCACGAAGAAGCGCGCGGTGAGCATGATCAGCAGGCCGATGATCAGCGACTTGCTTGCCGCCGCGCCGACGTAGCCGAGCAGGACTTCGATGAAGGACACCGGCGCCGACAGCAACTCGTAGATGGTGCCGGACCATTTCGGCATGTAGATGCCGAAGGAGGCGTTGGAGATGCTTTCATTGAGCAGCGACAGCATGATCAGCCCGGGCACGATGAACGCACCGTAGCTGACCCCGCCGACGTCACCCATGCGCGAGCCGATCGCGGCGCCGAAGACGATGAAGTAGAGCGAGGTGGTCAGCACCGGCGCGGCCAGACTCTCACCGATGGTGCGGAAGGTGCGCGCCATCTCGAAGCGATAGATCGCACCGATCGCGTGCCGGTTGATCGCAAGCATCAGCTCGGCTCCCTGACCAGATTGACGAAGATCTCCTCCAGCGAGGATTCGCTGGAATGCAGATCACGAAAGCCGATGCCGTGATCGGAGAGCTGGCGCAGCAGGGTCGCGATGCCGGTCCGCTCGCCTTGCGAATCGAAGGTGTAGACCAGCGCGTTACCGTCCTGCGCCAGCTCCAGCGGCAAGCCGGCGAAGGCCTCGGGAATGGCGCCCATTGGCTCGTTCAGGCTCAGCGTCAGCTGCTTCTTGCCAAGTCGCTTCATCAGGACCTCCTTGTCCTCGACCAGCAGCAGCCGACCCTTGTTGATCACCCCGATGCGATCGGCCATCTGCTCGGCCTCCTCGATGTAGTGGGTGGTCAGGATGATCGTCACGCCGCGCTCGCGCAGCCGATGAACCATCGCCCACATGTCGCGGCGCAATTCCACGTCCACACCGGCGGTGGGTTCATCGAGGAACAGGATCTGCGGCTCGTGCGCGAGCGCCTTGGCGATCAGCACGCGCCGCTTCATGCCGCCGGACAGGGTCATGATCTTGGCGTCGCGCTTGTCCCACAGCGACAGATCACGCAAGACCTGTTCAAGCAGCGCCGGATCGGGCGGCTTGCCAAACAATCCTCGCGAGAAGCGCAGCGTGGCCCAGACGCTCTCGAAGGCGTCGGTCGACAGTTCCTGCGGCACCAACCCGATCTGCGCCCGCGCCGCGCGGTACTCGCGCACCACGTCAAAGCCGTTCGCCAGTACCGTGCCGCGGCTTGGCCGCACCAGACCGCAGACGATGCCAATCAGGGTGGTCTTGCCGGCGCCGTTGGGCCCGAGCAGCGCGAAGATCTCGCCACGGCGGATCTCCAGATCGATGCTGTCCAGCGCCTGCAGGCCCGAGGCATAGGTCTTGCCGAGTCCGCGGATCGAGATGATGGAGTCCATCGCCATGCCTACCAACCGAACGCAGCCAGTCGCTGGTCCATCTCCTCGTCGCCGTTGTAGCCGTGCGAGATGCTGCCGTTGATGACGAACATCGGCACCACGTAGCCACCCAGTCCCTCGAATTCGTCATAGGCCTCGACGCTGACGCCGACGTCATGCTCGACGAACTCGATCCCACGCCGATTGAAGTGGGCGCGCGACTTGCGGCAATAGCCACATTCCTTCGTGCCGTACATGACAACCTGGAGCGCTGGTTTCGGTGATGCAGCACCGGTCGCGACGCCGCTGGCGGTGCTGGTGACGCTCGGTGGCGCCGCCGCAGCCTGAACCGGCTCGTTGGCCGCCGCCGGCAGATGCCAGCCTGTGCAAAGCAGCAAGGGCAGGAGCAAGCGGCGCATCGATGGTTCCTTCAATGGTGGCTGGAGTCGATCGGCTGGCGGAGTTTACGCCATTGAATTGCAGCGCGCGGTGCGGTGCGGTGCTGGATGGCACCACGCTGAGCTGGACCGTGCCGACGCTGGCCAGTAGCGCAGCGGCGACCTGTCAGAACCCGATTTGTACTCGGAAAACAAGCCTCGGTGCGCGTGATGGAACCCCGAGTTGTACTCGGGCATCAAGCCTCGGTGCGCGGGATGGAACCCCGAGTTGTACTCGCGCATCAAGCCTCGTGCGCGTGAGATGGAACCCCGAGTTGAACTCGGGCAATGGGTGCGTCAGTGCAGCGGTCCGCACCGCGCTTGCTCTGCTCCGGCTCTGACCCTTTGCAAGGAGCCAGCCTGCTGGCGAAGTTCTTTGCTCTCGCTTGCCGGTGCTTTCGCTCCCGCTTTTGCCATGGCGTCCTGCACTCCATCGCAACCCGGTCTCGCCTGCGGGCAGGCACTCACCCAACACAGGGCTGAGGGTGTCAGAAGTGCGGTGAAGCCTGGCTGCTTGTTGCGCGAACAAGCGCACCGTCCCGGGGCAACCTGGACTCCTGCTACGTTTCCTTTGCCGCCGGCGCGAGTACCGAGATCAGCAGCGATCCGCCGATGAGCGCGCCGATCACCACCAGAGACCAGCCGATCGGAATCTCCCACACGCCCGACAACAGCATCTTGCCGCCAATGAACAGCATCACCAGCGCCAGCCCCTTGCCGAGCAGACGGAAGCGGCCGGCCAGATCGGCCAGCATGAAGTAGATCGCGCGCAGACCGAGTATCGCCAGCACGTTGCTGGTCAGGACGATGAAGGGATCTCGGGTAATCAGGAAGATTGCCGGGATGGAGTCGATTGCGAAGATGACGTCAGTGACGCCGATCATGACCACGGTCAAGAGCATCGGGGTGGCGCAGAGCAGGCCGTGGCGCCGCACGAACAGGCGGCCGCCAGCGAAGTCGGTCACGATCGGCAGGCGCCAATGGAGCAGGCCAAGGATGGGATTGCTTTCGAAGTCGTGCTCACGTGGCCCTTCGCGCAGGGTCTTGATGCCGGCGACGATCAGCAGCAGACCGAAGCCATAGAGCAACCAGTGGAAGCGAGCGATCAACCAGGCGCCCACCAGGATCATCAGCGTGCGCAGCACGATCGCGCCGATGATTCCGACCACCAATGCCTTCTTGCGCAGTTCCTCCGGGACCTTGAACAGGCTGAACAGGGTCAGGAAGACAAAGATGTTGTCGACCGCCAGCGCCTTTTCCAGCACGTAGCCGGTCAGGAATTCCAGCGTGCGTGCGTTGGCGATGGCCGTCCCATGCTGGTCGCGCAGCAGCAACCACAGACCGAGCGCGAACAGCAGCGCCAGCCCGACCCAGACCAATGACCAGCGCAGCGCTTCGGCAAAGCTGACCGCTTTGGCACCACGCCGCCGCAGCATACCCAGATCGATCGCCAGCGCGAGCAGCACCAGCAGCCAGAAGGCCACCCACATCCAGGGGCTTGCAATGCTGACCAAGGTGCCGTGGCCTGGGGCAGGAAAGGACCGCCAATGCTACGCCCTGGCCAGTGGCCGAATCGACAGGCTCCGAGGTCGGTCGATCGGTTCGATACAAAGCGGTATGCTCACGCTACCAACGATGGAATCACGCCATGAACACATCAGTGAAGGCGGGCTGCTGTGCGATCGCCCTGTTGCTGCTCCAGCCATTGGCCGGGATGGCTGCCGAGACGCCCACGCTGGAGGCGCAACTGCAGGCCGCGGCGACCGAGCACCGGCTGGTGCTGGACTACGCCGACGGCCGCTTCTCCGGTCCGGCCTGGGAGATGCTGCTGGCAGAGGGGCGCAAGGCGCAGTTCTTCGCCATTGGCGAGGAGCACGGTATCGCCGAGAACCCGAAGCTGGCCGCAGCGCTGTTTGCCGAGCTGGTCAAGGAGGGCTACAGCAAGCTGGCGATCGAGATCTCGCCGCCGATGGCCAGCGCGCTGGACCAGGCGCTGGCCGACGGTGGTCTGCCCGGCCTGCAGGCGCTGTACGCGCAAACCGGCGCGGAGCCGGCCTTCTACGGCATGCGCGAGGAGGCCGAATTCCTTGCAGCCGCCCGCGCTGCGGCGCCGGCCGGACCGTTCCTGTGGGGTGCCGATTACGAAGTCGGCGCTGACCGCCATCTGCTCCGACGGCTGGCCGAGCTGCCCAAACCGGAGGCGGCGGAGCAAGCGCTGCAGGCACTCGTTGATGCATCGAACGCTTCCTGGACGAAGTATGCGGAAACCGGTGGCCCGCAATACATCTTCAGCTTCTCCGGTGATCCCGAACTGGTCCGCAGCCTGAGGGCAGCCTGGCCGGCCCCGGACGC
>DAIMJK010000119.1:0-10135 GCA_036722245.1 Lysobacterales bacterium | reverse complement strand
CGCGCTGCTGAAGGCGCGCCATTGCGCGCGTCTGTCCGGACTTCCCAGCCTGGCCGACGATTCCGGCCTGCTGGTTGATGCACTCGGCGGCGCACCGGGGCTGACCACCGCGCGCTACGCCGGACCGAAGGCAAGTGCGGCGGACAACATCGGCAAGCTGCTGGCGGCACTCGATGGCATACCGGAGCAACGCCGCGGTGCGCGCTTTGTTGCCGTGGTCGTGTTTCTGCGCCACGTCGATGACCCGCTGCCGATCATCGCCGAAGCCCAGTGGCACGGCCGCATCCTTGAGCAGCCACGCGGCAAGGGCGGTTTCGGCTACGACCCGATCTTCTACGACCCGCAGCTCGGGCTGGCGGCGGCCGAGTTGCCGGAGTCAGTCAAGGATCGTTGCAGCCATCGCGGCCTGGCTTTGGCCGCGCTGCGCCGATCGCTGCGGACGCTGCTGGTCGACATCCCTTGAGCGCGGTGGTGCCTGCCGCGGTACCGCTGTCGCTCTACATCCACCTCCCCTGGTGCGTGCGCAAATGCCCGTACTGCGACTTCAACTCCTTCCAGCGCGGTGCGGTGTTGCCGGAAGCGGCCTATGTAGCTGCGCTGATCGCCGATCTGGAGCTGGACCTGGCCCTGATCGAGGTCCGCCCGCTGCACAGCATCTACTTCGGCGGTGGCACACCCAGCCTGTTCTCCGGTGCGGCAATCACGCGGCTGCTCGATGCAGTGCGGGCGCGGATGGCACTGAGTGCTGATTGCGAGATCACGCTGGAGGCCAATCCCGGCGCCAGCGAGCACGACCGCTTCGAGATCTATCGCAGCGCCGGCGTCAACCGGCTCTCGCTCGGCGTGCAGAGCTTCGACGATGCGCAGCTCAAGCGACTGGGCCGGGTCCACGACGCCGGCCAGGCGCTGACCGCCTTCCAGGCCGCCCGCGCCGCTGGATTCAAGCGCATCAATGTGGACCTGATGTACGCACTGCCCGGCCAGAGCCTGGATCAGGCTTACGGGGACCTCCAGCAAGCGATCACGCTGGCACCGGATCACCTGTCCTACTACCACCTGACCCTTGAGCCCAACACCGCGTTTGCCGCCAGGCCGCCAGCCGGGCTGCCGGCTGAGGAAGCCGCCTGGGCGATCGCCGAACAGGGCCTGGAACTGCTTTCAGCGGCAGGCCTGACGCAATACGAGGTCAGCGCCTACGCCCGTCCCGGCGAAGCCTCCCGGCACAATCTGAATTACTGGCAATTCGGTGACTATCTGGGTATCGGCGCTGGCGCCCACGGCAAGCTGACCCTGGCCGACGGCCGCATCCTGCGCACCGCCAAGCGCCGCAACCCGCAGGCCTGGATGAGCCATGCCAGCAGCCCCAAGCGATTCGACAGCAAACAAGCCATCGCCGCCGACCAGTATCTGTTCGAGTTCATGCTCAATGCGCTGCGCTTGCGCGAAGGCGTTCCCGCCAGTTTGCTCCACCTGCGCACTGGCCTGGACCCTGCCACCCAGCCCGCCATCGCCGAAGCCCGCGCCCGCGAACTGCTCGTCAATGACCCCGACCGCCTCGCGGCCACGGCGCTGGGATGGCGATTCTTGAATGATTTACAGGGGATGTTCTTGCCTTGAGGCTCTGGGAAGCTGGTCGCAAAGGGCCCAGGGCCCAGAAGAGCGACTTCGGAGCGACCTGCGATCGAAATACTGATCAACGCCAAAGCAGAACCCACCGCCGCTTTTGCCGGATCCCTTGACCTATGGAGCCCTGGGCCCTCAAGAATCCACCCAACCCCGAATCGCCCTCTCACACTCCTGGCTCAGGTCGATGGTCTGGCAGCCGGACCAGAAGGTCCGTGGGGTGCTGGCCGGGGCGGACCACAGGCACTGGAAGCCGAGTTCTATGCTGCGGGTGCCAATCTGCGGCGAGGCGAGCTGAAACTGCACCTGATAGATCGCCCCTTCACTCAGCATCTCGCTGCTGATCAGCATCAAGCCACCGACCGAAAGGTTGCCGATCCGGCCCAGGCTGACGCCGGTCATGCTGTTGATCAGCAGGATCGAACTGCCTGGATTGCGGCGCTTTTCCCTGCGCTCGGTCATGCCACGGCCCCAGGTTCGACCAGTGCGTCATCCTTGTCCTCAGGGGCGCTCTTGAAGGCAGCCATGATCGCCTTCCAGGCCCGGTCGATCAGCCGCTCCCGATGCTCGACCACGACTCGCGCGGTACCGCGTACCAGATCACGCGCCAGCGCGCTGATGGTGCGGTCCTCGACCTTGGCGCCGCGTGCGTTGACGAACAGGCAGCGTCCGGTCACCGGGCTGAACCAGCTCAGCTTGCGCCGGATCCGGTCGCCCTGCTGATTGCGGGTGAAGTCGAACCAGGTGCCGAACGGCAATTGCTTGATTCGCTCGCACATGGCCAGCTCTTCCGGGCTGAGGTTCCAGTGCTCGGTGCCGCGCAGATGGGACAATATCGTCGAAGGTTTGTCGCTGCCCTGATCACCTCCCAGCCGCGGTCGCGCTTTCAGGGTTTCCTGCAGTACCTCTGGCCTGGGTTTGGGCTCATCCGGTTCGTCCAGTGCCAACGCACCGACGAGGGCGCTACGGACCTTCTGAAAGGCCTCGGGGGTCATTCCGACCGCCGCCACACCGTCACGTACCTGCTCCGCGACCGCCTCGAAGCGTGCCTTGCGCTCGCTCACCGAGCCGCTGCGATTGGCCAGTTCGAGCAGGGCCGCGGCGAGATCAAGCTCATGCCGGAAATCCTCGCCCTGCGGACCTTGTCTGAGCAGGCTGAGGGCAAGCACATCCGTCCAGGCCTCGAGCAGGAAGCTGCGCAGGGCGTCGGGTACTTCGCGATCCTTCAACAAGGACTCGATCGCTTCCACTGCGGCGGCGCGCGACAGATCCATCTTCTCGCGGCCGCGGGCGGCGTCGATCTGCCGCTTCTCGGCGATATCGGCCTTGCGCCGCACCGAGCTCAGATGCGAACCCAGATCCCCAAGCATGTCGTCGAACAGCTGGTCGTCCTGGTCGTAGTCGCGCAGCACCCGATCAACCACCAGTTGCATCTTGTCCAGGACCGGCTTGTCGGTTTCCTCATCCTCGACCCACAGGGCGGCCGCCTCGGCCACCTCGTTCAGCAGCAGCCTGGCTGGATGCTTGCGCTTGGTAAAGAAGGCCTTGTCACGCAGGGCGACCTTGAGCACCGGCACCTGCAGCTTGGTCAGCAGGTTGTTGCTGAGCGAACCCGGCTGCAGGCCGTCGCCCAACTGGTCGAACAACAGTCCGACCAGATCGACGGTGTCTTCGTCCTCATCGGACAAGCGCGTCGGCGTGCCATCGCCAAGTGCACGCAGCTGACTGAGCATGTCCTGCTTTATGTCTACCACGCGCCGCGGCTGCCAGCGGCCCTCGACCATTCGTGGCGTGACCGGCTGCCCCTGCAGCACCGACAGCACACCCTGGACGTCAGCCGGCGGCGCCACTGACCGAGCCCGCCCGCCGCTATCGGCACGGCGATCGCCGCGCTGGGTACGCCGACCCGAGAGCAGTTCGCGCAAGGTGGTAAACAGCTCGGTCTGATCCTCTTCGTGCGCAGGCGTGCTCATCGCCGCACCGACATGTTCGCCGTTCTGACCGACTCCCCCGCTCCAGAGCTGGTCCAGTGCCTGCAGGGCCGGGCCGGCTGTCCCGGGCAGCGAGCCTGGAGCGGCGGGCGGCGGCGGTGCCGACGACTGGCCTGCGTAAGGGGCAGGCATTGCCGGCATCGGTGGCGCCGCCACCGGGGGCTGCGAGGGCGCGCCGTGCATAGGCGCGAAGGCCCCCGCCAGCGGGACCGGATCGGTGCCCGCCTGGCGCGGGAACTGGGTCGGCTGTGCAGCGCCAGTCGGAGCGCTGGCCCGCGCTGCGGCTGCGCCACGCGCTTCGGGGTCTGGCACCGGGGGCTGCGGCTCGGACCCGTGGCGGGATTCGGACTCGCGCTTGTCGACGTCGGTCGCTGCTTCGTCGGGTGCCGCGGCAGGGGCGGCTGCGCTGCGCGATCTAGGGATATGGATATGCGCCAGCACCCGGTGCTCGATCAGGTCATCATTGACCGCCTTGAGCATCGCCTCAAGCGCGTTGAGCAATTGCAACTCCAGAAACCGATAGCAATCGACCTTGGCGGCAATAGCCAATTCCAGTCGGCGACCAGCCGAGCGCAAGGCGTCTGCCAGCGCGTGCGGGCCTAGCGGCAGCAATTCCACTTCCAGCGGTGGAGTACCGGCGATCACCGCAAAGCGGTAGCTCAGTACATGCCACGCGGCGGCATAACGCATTTCTGCCTTGGCCGAAAACTCCGACAGGATCAGGCTTTCTTCCAGATCCTCGCTGTCCACCAGTTGGAGGACGGATTTCGATTCGGCCGTAGACCTGGCCGGGCTGGCCACGCTGGTGACGAGCCGGACCAGGCGTTCCTGCAGACAGTCGCGAATGGCCACTTGAATCTCGGTACTGCGCTTCCGCACCTCGCGCATCGCAATCAGCAGGTCATTTTGCTCCTGATGATTGCGTGCCTTGTCGGCGCGCTTGAACAGCGCCTGTTCGTAGTCCGCGAGCGAGCGCTGCAGCACCGGCTCGAGTACCCGCCATGCCGCCTGGTAGACACTCTCCAGAATATTGCGCACACGCGGCGGCAAGCGCTCGTTGGTGTATTTGGAGAAGGGCAGGATGTCGTGCATCAAGGAGCCCGGCAGTCGAACGCGAGCAGTGTAGCTTGGAAATGAAGGAGTCGGGACAGGGCGCGAGAAGTGCGAGTCGAACTAATGTTTCGGAGGGTCAAGAGCCGCCTCGAGGCCAAGGCCAAACGCACTGGCAGCGCGAAAACTTCCACACTCGCCTCAGGTTGGCTCTGGACCTGGGCCCTGGCCCTCTAATTCATCAGCATCGCCCGCCACATCAGTTTGACTTGCACCCCCCGATACCGATTCCGACCCCGACTACAGCACCGGCTGCGCTATCCTCCCCTGCCCACCCTGTCTGACCCGGCCACCGCCACCATGCGCACTTCCCTACTCGCCATTATCGCCCTGATCGGTTCCAGCCATGCCGCCGCCCAGACCTTCACCGAAGCCCAACTGCAGCAGGCTGCCGCGCTGCGCGATCAGGCGCTCGCCGGCAGTGGTGCCTATGCGCTGGTTGAGTCGCTGACCACCGAAGTCGGACCTCGGCTGGCCGGCAGCGAGGGCGACGCGCGCGGGCGGGCGTGGGCCGAGGCGAAGTTCAAGGAACTCGGCTATGACCGCGTCTGGACCGAAGCAGTGACCTTTCCGGTATGGGAGCGTGGCTTCGAGAATGCGGCGGTGCTGTCGCCCTTCCCGCAGCCACTGGTGGTCGCCGCGCTTGGCGGCACGGTCGGCACGCCTGAAGGCGGCATCCAGGCCGAAGTGGTCGCCTTCAGCTCACTGGCCGAGTTGCAGGCTGCCGATCGCGCGGACGTCGAGGGCAGGATCGTCTTCGTCAACCAGCGCATGGAACGCGCCCGCGACGGCTCAACCTACGGCCGCAGTGCGATCATCCGCGTGCAGGGTGCCTCGGTCGCCGGTCGTGCCGGTGCGGCGGGCGTGCTGATCCGTTCGATCGGCACCGATGCCACATCGCGCCAGCCGCATACCGGCATCATGCGCTACGACAACACCCCCACCCGTATCCCCGCCGCAGCCCTGTCCAACGTCGATGCAGACCTGCTGGAGAAGATCCTCCAGCGCGGCCAGCCAGTCGTGGTCAAGCTCGAACTGGGTTCACGCCAACGCGCCGGCGAATACACCTCGGCCAATGTGATCGGCGAGATCAGAGGCAGCGAGCAGCCGGACGAGATGATCCTGCTGGCGGCTCACCTGGATTCCTGGGATCTGGGCACCGGCGCGATCGACGACGGTGCCGGTATCGCCATCACGATGGCCGCTGGCGCGATGATCGGCAAGCTCGAGCGCCGTCCCCGGCGCAGCATTCGCGTCGTTGCCTACGCCAATGAGGAGCAGGGCATCTACGGGGGCAAGGCCTACGCCGAGCGCTACGCCGACCGGCTGGACGATCACATCCTGGCCCTGGAAAGCGACTTCGGCGCCGGTCGGTTGTACCGCTTCGACACCCGCATCAATGAGTCCGCCTTCCCACTCGCCGACCAGATCCAGACCGTGCTGGCCCCGCTAGCCATCGAGCGCGGCGGTAACGAAGCCTACGGTGGTGCCGACATCAGCATGCTGCGCGACGCCGGTGTCCCGGTCGCAGGTCTGCTGCAGGACGGCACCTTCTACTTCGACATCCACCACACCGCCAACGACACGCTCGACAAGATCGTGCCGGAAGACCTGGACCAGAACGTCGCCGGTTTCGTTGCCCTGAGCTATCTGGCGGCTGATACCGAGGGGTATTTTGATGGGCGACAGCGGGCTGACGAGTAGGTCGGTCACGGGCCCTGTTGAGGCCCCCCGTTAAGAGCCCAGGGCCCAGGGCACAGGGCCCAGTCGCCTCAACGGCTATGGCTCAAGGTCCAGGCCCTTGCTCTTCTGGGCCCTGGGCCCTATGCCCTGGGCCCTGCTCTTCCGACACACTCCGCGCCGAGCTGGGCGTGCCTAGCTTGCCAAACGCCGCGCAAAAAAGTCGAGCGCGCGCGCCCAGGCCTGCGCCGCAGCGGCCTCGTCATAACGGGGTGTGGTGTCGTTGTTGAAGCCATGCTGGGTGCCGGGATAGGTCACCGCTTCATGGCTGACGCCGGCCTCCTTCAGAGCGGCCTCGTAGGCCGGCCAGGCGGCGTTGACGCGCTCGTCATTCTCGGCGAAGACGATCAGCAGTTCGGTCTTGATCTGGTCGACCTTGTCCAGCGGTGCCGGGCCACCATAAAAGGCCACACCAGCCTTGAGTTCAGGTACCCGGGTGGCGAGGAAGTTGACCATCGCCCCACCGTAGCAGAAGCCGATCGCGCCGAGCTGGCCGTTGCCTTGTGGATGCGCCAGCAGCCAGCGGGCGGCGGCGACGAAGTCCTCTCGCGCCCGGGCCTGATCGAGCGTCGCAAACAGGCTGCGCGCCTCGTCCTCGTTGCCTGGATAGCCGCCGAGCGGGAACAGCGCATCGGGTGCCAGCGCGAGATAACCTTGCAGTGCCAACCGGCGCGTGATGTCCTCGATGTGCGGGTTGAGACCACGGTTTTCGTGCACTACCACGATCATCGGCAGCGGTTCGCTGGTCCGGGCTGGGCGGACCAGGTAGCCGCCAGCCAGGTCACTGCCCTCGGGCGACGGAAATTCGACCCGCTCGGCAACCAGATCAACGTGATCGGGTGCGACCTGCTGAGCCGCCGCAAAATTCGGGCTCAGTGCCGCCAGCAAGGCCGCTGCGCCTACCGCACCGGATGCGTAGCGACCCGCCTCGGTGAGAAAACCTCGGCGATCGATGTCGCCATGCACATAGCGATCGAACAGGCGCAGGATTTCCGGCGCGAAGTCGGCGGCAGTGGCGCGGGGGGCTGGATTCATGACCTTCTCCGGTGCTTGCTGAGTGTGGCCGCCGAGTTTATGCCCCGGTCCGTGAGGACGACACCTTGCGTGACTGAAGGGCCAGTCAAACTGCTGCCGCGATGCGAAAGCGAGGAGGCGAGGTGAACTCCCTGGCGGCAGAGCCAAATCCGCACCAGTTTGACTCGCACCATCGACGATTAGCTGACAGGATTGGCGCCGGAATCCGGGCGGGAGGCGACGATGGATGACAAGCGCGCACCGAAGCCGTTGGTCGCCGATGGCCAAGCCGAACCGCTGCGACGGCAGTTGTCGGCTTTCGCCCTGTGGCTGCTGGCGATCAACGGCATGATCGGGGCGGGGATCTTTGGTGTGCCGGCGGCGGCGCAGGCGCTGGCGGGTGACTTCAGCCCGTGGTTGTTCATGCTTTGTGCGCTGCTGATCGCACCGATTCTGCTGTGCTTCGCCGAACTGGCCAGCGCCTTTCGCGGCACCGGCGGGCCGATGTTGTATACCCGGACCGCCTTCGGCCCCTATGTCGGCTTTCAGGTCGGCTGGGCCTTCTACGTTGCGCGGCTGACTGCTTTTGCGGCGAACCTGAACCTGCTGGTGGTGTCGATAGCCTTCTTCTGGCCGGCGGCAGACAGGCCGCTGCTGCGGATTGCCCTGCTGGCCCTGCTGACTGCTGCGATGGTGTGGATCAACATCGTCGGTGCGCGCGCGGCGATGGCTTCGCTCGGTGGTCTGACCGCACTCAAGCTGCTGCCGCTCCTTGCGCTGGCACTGTACGGCGCCAGCCAGGTTGATGCGCCGGCTCTGGCCAGCGTCGCCTCGCCGCCGACCGTCATTGAACTGGGAGCAGCGCTGCTGCTGGTGATCTATGCCTTCGTTGGCTTCGAGTCCAGCGTTGTCCCGGCTGGCGAGGCGCGCAACCCGCAGCGCGACATGCCGCGGGCCTTGCTGTCGGCGCTGCTGGTGGCGGCCGGTCTGTACGCGCTGATTCAGCTGGGCGCGCAAGCCATCCTGCCCGATCTGGCCAGCACCGAACGACCCTTGCTCGCTGCTGGCGAAGCGCTGATCGGTCCGGTCGGCGCGGTGCTGGTCGCGATCGGAATACTGACCTCGGTCGGCGGGAACCTGCTCGGCTCGATGTTCTCGACGGCCCGGATCAGCTATCGCCTCGGCCTGGACGGGCAGTTGCCGGGCTGGTTCGCGCGCGTCCATCCTCGCCATCTGACGCCGGCCAATTCGGTGCTGTTCTACGGTCTGGCCTCCTTCCTGCTCGCGGTCAGCGGCAGTTTCGTGTGGCTGGCGGTGCTCAGTGTGCTGACCCGGTTGCTGGTCTATCTGAGTTGCATGGCGGCGATGCCTGCGGTGCGTCAAAAGGCCGGCGTCGAGCAAGCGTTTCGGCTCAGCGGCGGCTGGACCGTACCGCTGTTGGCGGTGCTGGTCTGCCTGGGCCTGTTGAGTCAGGTCGAGTGGCGCTCGGTGCTGGCCACGGCGGCTTTGCTGGCAGTGGGGAGCGGTCTCTACGCACTCGCGCGGCGCCGGCCAGGGCAGGCGGTTCCCTGACCGCCTCGGCGACCTGCTACTGCAGCCATTCGGTCAAGCCTTCGCGCTCATTGAGCAGCTTGAAGCTCGGTCTGGCTCGCATCTGGCTGGCGACAGCTTGCAGACGCGGCCAGTCGGTGGCCGGACGCGGCATGTTGCGTGACCAGCGCATCAACATGGTCAGATAGAAGTCCGCCGCGCTCGGCTGCGCACCAAGCAACCACGGACCTCGCTGCTGCAGGTGTCGGTCGATCCGCTCGAAGCTCGCCTCGATCGCCTCGCGCGTCGTCGACTTGACCTTGTTCATCGCCTCCAGACCTGCGATCTCATGCGGGTAGAACCAGCGCCGGAACAGCGGCTGCAGGTGGTTGGCCAGATGCACGATCCACTGGTAGTGGTGGGCGCGGTCGAGCGTGCCGACGGTCGGAGCCAGCCCCGCCTCAGGTCGGGTCTCGGCCAGATGCAGCAGCACGCCACCGGTTTCCCACAACGGCTGACCGTCAACCAGCAAGGTCGGAACCACCCCGAGTGGATTCAGGGCCAGATACTCCGGCAGCTTCTGCTCGCCCGCGGCCAGGTCCAGACGCCTGAGTTGGTGCGGCAGTTCCACCTCGATCAGCAGCCAGTGCAATACCCAGCTGGCGGCCCCAGGCGAGTAGTAGAGGATGTACATGTGCGCGACTCCGTCTTCAGGGGAGCTCAAGATTAGCCGTTCTGTCGTAGGTGCGATTCAAGACTGATGCAGAAGCGGTTCTGGTCAACGCCGAAGACTCTGCCGCGAGGGAGCCCACCTCGGGGTCGGGGTCGGGGTCGGGATCGGAATCGATCCTTGCCCGGCGTATCCGGCTGCCTCCTCGTGAGCGCAGCCTCCTGGACGGGCAACTGGGTCGTACTCGTACTCAGCATCGCGGTACTCGTACTCGAAGCCATCGCGCTGCTTTCGAGTACGAGTACGAGTACGAGTACGAGTACGAGCAGGATAGTCGGCGTTTACCGATGTCCGCCGCAAACGACCTCACCCAACATCAGGCGACTCGCACTCGTTCCGCCCGGGGTGCGATTCAAACTGATGTTTCGGAGGGCCTGGTGGTTGCAGGGCCCAGAGC
>DAIMJK010000118.1:2531-10179 GCA_036722245.1 Lysobacterales bacterium | reverse complement strand
GCCCAGAAGAGCGAGGGCCCAGGGCCCAGGGCTCAGGGCCCAGAAGAGCGAGGGCTCAGGGCCCAGGGCTCAGGGCCCAGAAGAGCGAGGGCCCAGGGCTCAGGGCCCAGGGCCCAGAAGAGCGAGGGCCCAGGGCCCAGGGCTCAGGGCCCAGAAGAGCGAGGGCCCAGGGCTCAGAAGAGCGGGGCTGAGGGCCCGGCAGAGCTGCGGCGTAGCGCGTAGGATGTCGGTGGGCTCCGCGAACCGCATCAGTGAGGGCCAGGAAGAGCAGCTGCTTGGCCACTGTAGCGACGACTGACCGCCGCCTTGCTGGGCCCTGGACCCCATGCCCTGCTCTTGCTCGCCGATCAACCCACCCTTGCCTGCACCAGAAACCGCGACTCGTACAGCAGCTCCTCGACCAGCGCGTGTTGACCGTCGTCGAAGACGTAGGCCAGATGATCGCCGCCTTCGCGCACCAGCTGGGCGCGCAGGACGATGACGGTGTCCTGGTCGAAGATGAAATACAGCTTGGCGGCATTGCCCACTCCATCGGGCCATATCGGCGGGCGGGAAAGACGCGCGCCGCCGCCGGAGACGTCCTCGACGGCGGTCAGGTAACCACCTTCGGCCGGCGCGACCAGGACAGCGGCGGCGGACAGTCCAATGCGGGGGTGACGGCGCTTTTCACTGGGGTTCATGATGGGGCCGGTGCAGACACACAGATACTCATATTGCCATGCCAGAGGCTACGGCAAGCGCCAAGCGGGTCACGTGGGGTGCGATTCAAGCCGAATACGCGGGTCGGTCAGGCTGCGCTTCGTCGGCTTCAACACCGAAGTAGTAGTTGTTGAGATCGGAGTCTCGCTCGTTGTACATCCACTTGAATCCGGCGCGGTCCGCGCTGAGGTAGAAGCGCTTTCCTTCATAAAGGTGCAGCGGCAGCAGGTCGGCGCGGACGCCGCCGCCAACGTAGGGTGAGCGTTCGAATCGGTAGATGAAGCCCAGACCAGCGCTGCCTGTAATCTGCAGCAGGTCGGTGGTGTGGTCAGTGCTGGTCTGCGCTTTAGCGCCCGCGCTGGCCAGCTCCAGTTCGGGCCCTTCGCGAGTGGTTCGCGTTCGAGAGCCCGAACGCCGTCAGCTCCACACTTGTCACCGTGATCCCACACCAGGTTCATCCTCAATCCGACCCCGAACGCCCAACAGTATGTCGCGCTCCCGCCAGTCGCGCAGCATGCCCAGGCCAGCATGGATCACGGCGTCGGGCTGGCTGCTGCCGATCGCTGCGGCGAGGCGGCGCAGCTGCTCCAGTCCGGAATGCTGAGGGTCTTCGGCCAACTGGTTCAGCAACTGGGCGGCGATCGGGTTGGTGCGGAGGAAGCGGACCTGATCTGAGCGATCGCGCCAGACGGCGAGAAAGGTCGGTTCGGGCGGCGGCTGTTGTGGCTGGTGGTCTGCGTCGATCTGTTCGACCGGGTAGTGATAGGCCAGTCGCCACAGCAGCGGCGAGACTTGCGGGATGCCGCTGGCCAGGTCGCCGTCCGGATCGACCGCGACCGCGTCGATCTCCTCCGGCGAGATCGCCAGCGCCAACTCGACCCACTCGTAGTGCATCAGTTCAAACAGAAAGGGCCAGCGCTCTGCCCAGTACTGCGGGTGCTCCTCGACGAAGCGCAGCATCTCTCGCGCCAGTTCCGGAAACAGCGGTGTGTGACTGGCGTGCTCGGCGTAGAAGTGCCGCACCAGGGTGGCGAATTCCTGCTCGCCCAGCACCTTGCGGGCAACCGGGAAGTTGCCGCTGAGCAGATTCAGCACGTTGTTGATGAACAATCGGCGGTAGATCGCAATGCGCCGTTCTTCCCAGCCGACCGGCGCCGGGTGGGCGCTCGGGTCGCGCAGATGCGCTGCCAGGCCGCGAGTGAGCAGCTCGGCCTTTTGCATGCTCAGGCGGAAGCCTGTCGTGAGGTGGCCGCAGCGACCCGGTAGGGCGCCTGAATCGCGCGCAGGCGATCGACCTCGGCCAGCAATTCGGCCAGCGGCGGCAGATTGAAGTCGCGCTCGAGCAGGGTGGGACGTGGTCCGACGGACTGATACGTGTAGTCGAGCAGATCAAACACCGGATCGATGATCGCCGCTCCATGGGTGTCGACGATCAGATCCTCGGCCTCGTTGTCGTGCCCGGCCACATGTAGATAGGCGACGCGTTCGGCCGGCATCGCGTCGATATAGGCGCGCGGGTCGTAGCGATGGTTGACCGAATTGACGTAGACGTTGTTGACGTCCAGCAGGAGCAGGCAGTCGGCCCGCTCCAGCACCGCACGGACGAACTCGATCTCGCTCAGATCGGTCGCCAGCGGCGCATAGTAAGAGGAATTTTCCACCGCCATCCGGCGGCCAAGCAGATCCTGAGTCTGGCGAATGCGCGCAGCAACGTGCTCAACCGCGTCTTCGGTGAAGGGGATCGGCATCAAATCGTACAGATGCGCATCGTCCGTGCAGGCGCTCAGATGTTCGCTATAGAGCACCGCGCCGTGGCTGTCCATCAACTGACCGACGCGTTTGACCAGCGTTTCGTCAAGTGGGCTGGGGCCGCCGAGTGACAGCGACAGGCCGTGACAGATCAGCGGGTAGCGATCGGTCATCTGGCGGAACTGGCGTCCCCACTTGCCACCCAGGCCGATCCAGTTTTCCGGCGCGACCTCGAAAAAGTCGACGTGATCGGAAAGATCGGCCTGGGCCTGCAGGGAGCTCAACAGCCCCCGTCGCAGGCCCAGTCCGGTTCCGAGACTGTGCAATCCGGAAGGAAAAACCATCAGGCAAGTCTCATCAGGTTCAGCTTCGGGCTGCGATCAACCGCCGCACTTGCCCTCACCGCACTTGCCTTCCTTGCCCTTCTCGCCATCACCGCACTTGCCTTCACCGCACTTGCCTTCCTTGCCCTTCTCGCCGCAGCTGCCTTCCTTGCCCTTTTCGCCGCACTTGCCTTCGCCGCACTTGCCTTCCTTGCCCTTGTCACCCTCACCACACTTGCCTTCACCGCACTTGCCTTCCTTGCCCTTGTCGTCGCCGACCTGCATGTAGCCGGAGTTGAGCTCATCGGCAGTGAAGGGGTTTGCCGAAGTGGCATAGGCGGACATGGCAACGGTGCCCAGCAGGGCGGCACCCATGGCAACGGTCAGTGGCTTGACGATTTTCGACATAGCAATCTCTCCTGGTGGGAATATGCCCGTTGTCCGGGCTTTTCAAAACGCCTCGCTGGGCGATGACGAACCGCGTGGTGAGCGGCCGGGGACAAACCATACCCCTGGACTGTGTACGCAACAAGCGCACCACGGCCACGCAGGGCAACAGACCCGCCAAAACGCCGTCCGCTTTCAGCTGGGCTTGACGGGCCGTTCAGTTGGGCTTGACGCTTGGGGCAGGGCTGAGGGTCCCGAGGAGCTGGCCCGGCTTGCGGGTCGTTCGGCAGGGCGCTAGCCCCGCTGGCTACTGGAACGCGCCACTGCAAGTGCTCTGCTGCGCAGCCGGCACAGGTCATCGACCGGGCACTGTTCGCACAAGGGATTGCGTGCCTTGCAGATGTAGCGCCCGTGCAGGATCAGCCAATGGTGGGCATGCTGGCGATACCGTGGTGGGACGCGCTTGAGCAGTTGCAGCTCGACCGCCAGCGGCGTCTTGCCCGGCGCCAGGCCGGTGCGATTGGATACCCGGAAGATGTGGGTGTCGACCGCGATGGTCGGCTCGCCGAAAGCCGTGTTGAGCACCACATTGGCGGTCTTGCGGCCGACCCCGGGCAGTGCTTCCAGACTGGCCCGATCCGATGGCACCTCGCCGCCGTGATCACGCAACAGGATTTCGCAGGTCTGCAACAGATGGCGGGCCTTGTTGCGATACAGGCCGAGCGTACGCAGCGCCTCGCTCAGCGCCTCCAGACCCAGATCGAGGATCGCCTGGGCCGTGTTGGCGCGCCGAAACAGCGTCGCGGTGACCTTGTTGACGCCCACATCGGTCGATTGCGCCGACAGCAGTACCGCCACCAGCAATTCAAACGGCGTGGACCAGTTCAATTCGGTTTTGGGCGTGGGCTCCAGCGCCGCCAGGCGGCTGAAGAACGCTTCCCGAGCGGCCGGCTTCACACCGTGTCGGCGCGTCGCCGCAGGTAGTTGAGGAGATCCATCCGAGTGATCAGACCGAGGAAATGATCGCCGTCGACGACGATCGCCACCTTGCCTGCGTTGAAGATGGACAGCAGGTCGGCCACGCCCTGTTTCACCTGGACCGATTCCAGATCGGTCACCATCGCGGTACTGACCTTGTCGCGGAAGCGCTCCTCGTTGCCGTAGACGTGCATCAGCACATCAGACTCGTCGAGGATGCCGACGATGCGATCACCGTCCATCACCGGCAGTTGCGAGATGTCGTACAGCTTCATCCGCTGGTAGGCCTGGGTCAGCAATTCGTTCGGACCGACCACGACCGTATCGCGCTGGCTGTAGGGCCGGAAGATCAGATCGCGCAGGTCGCCATGGAGTTCGCGGTCCAGAAAGCCGTTGTCGAGCATCCAGTAGTCGTTGTACATCTTCGACAGGTATTTGTTGCCGGTATCGCAGACAAAAGCCATGACCCGCTTGGGCCGGCTCTGCTCGCGGCAGTAGCGCAATGCGGCGGCCACCACGGTGCCGGTCGACGAACCACCCAGGATGCCCTCGCTGCGGAGCAGTTCGCGGCCGGTGTGGAAGCTTTCGGCGTCGGTGATCGCATAGGCCTTCTTGACCCGCGAAAAATCGCTGATCGACGGCAGGAAGTCCTCGCCGATGCCCTCGACCATCCACGACGAGCTCTTGGTGTCGAGCACGCCTTCGTTGATGTAGCGAGTCAGGATCGAACCGACCGGATCGGCCAGGATCAGTTCCACGTGCGGTGCGGCGCGCTCGAAGAAGCGGCTCAGGCCGGTCATCGTCCCGGACGATCCGACGCCAAAGACGATGGCGTCGACATCGTGTCCCATCTGCGCCCAGATCTCCGGTCCGGTGCCTTCCTCGTGCGCCTTCGGATTGGCCGGGTTGCCGAATTGATTCACGAACAGGGCGTCCGGGGTCTCGTTGGCGATCCGCTCGGCCAGGTCCTGGTAGTACTCCGGATGGCCCTTGGCCACGTCCGAGCGGGTCAGAACCACCTCGGCGCCCATCGCCTTGAGATTGAAAATCTTCTCCCGGCTCATCTTGTCCGGCACCACCAGGATCAACCGGTAGCCCTTCTGCTGCGCCACCAGCGCCAGCGCCAGCCCGGTATTGCCGGCGGTGCCCTCGACCAGTACGCCACCGGGCTTGAGCTGGCCGCTGCGTTCGGCGTCCTCGATCAGACTCAGGCCGATGCGGTCCTTGATCGAGCCGCCCGGGTTCATGTTCTCGAGTTTCAGAAACAGCGTGCAAGACCCGGTCTGCAGCCGGTGAGTCTGCACGATCGGTGTCTGCCCGATCAGTTCGAGCACGCTTTGGTGGATGGCCATGGTCGGGTGCCAGCGCGGTGGGATTGGCGCGAAGGGTACGCGATCAGGCCGTCTGGTCCCAGCGCGGCCCAGGGCCCAGTCGGGAGTCGGGGTTGGAATCGCGGTCTGAATCGGTACCGCCGGAACGAATCGATTCCGAAACCGACCCCGACCCCGGGGGGGCTCGCTGCCCAAGGACTGCCGAACGTCACCATCCACCAGACCGGCGCCACCGGACCGATCGGCAGGCGAACAGCGTCTGGGCTCGGCGCCGGCTGGTCTGACTCGCACCTGAGGATGGAACCTCGGATCAGGCCTGCAACAGCGTTGCCCCGCAGCGCTTCGCGAACACACGATCGAAAGTGACCAGACCGGTCTGGACCCGGCTGGCCTCATGTGCAATCAGCGCGTCAGCGAAATCGACTCCGGCGGCATAGGCGGCTACGGCGGCGTCAAAGCTGTCAGCGGCCTGCAGGCGTATCGCCGGATGCGCGCGGAGCGTTTGCAGTACCTCAATGATCGCCCCACGGTCGAAGCCGAAAGCTCTGTGCAGGACCCAGGTCAACTCGGCCTGAACCACTTGCGCAACATGGATCTCCCGCATCGGCGCCAGAAAGGCGCGAGCCGCCTGCATCTGAGCAAGCGCAGAGTCGTCGTCGACCAATGCGCGCAAAAGGACGTTCGTGTCAACGGCGGTTGATGCGTGCGGCGACTTCGTCAAGGACGGCCTCCTTCATCTGATCCAGAGAGACTCCCTGACGAGCCTTGAGCATACCGAACAGGGACGGGACGCTGCTGTCGACCCTTTCCAGCACGATCACGCCGTCGCGATCGACGAATCGCACTGCCGTGCCGGGATTGATGCCCAGCTTGCGTCGAATGGCCACAGGGATGGTCACCTGGCCCTTGGCGGAAGCCGTTTGTACCGTAGGAGGTCGGCTAGTCATGTCAAACCTCACGCAAAAGTAAAGCACGTTCCAATAGTACTACCTCCG
This sequence comes from Lysobacterales bacterium, assembly GCA_036722245.1. Taxonomy (GTDB): domain Bacteria; phylum Pseudomonadota; class Gammaproteobacteria; order Xanthomonadales; family SZUA-5; genus JAWLAT01. Next base: position 3,717 of record DAIMJK010000118.1, on the reverse strand, counting down.
CGCACAGCACTGTGTGCACTACTGCGGCAGCGAGTTCCCCCCTCGGGGTCGGAATCGGTATCGGCATCGGAATCGATTCGTAGCGGCGTAACCGTCGCTTTCTCGCGAACGGTTGCCACGCCGCCACCGCATTCAGGATCGGCACGATCCAGTCGAGTACAGCGGTAGTGTCTACCGACGGCCTTGAGGCCGGAGCACGACGAGTCGTTCGCAACCGAAACCCGGGTCGTTGCCTTCAATGCCGATCCCGACCCCGAGCTGACCCTGACCCGATCCGAGCCCAACCCCAACTTCACATCACTGCATCAGTCCGAATCGTACCCTCAAGGCCCATTCGCCTTGCGGCTGATGGAGTCGACCCGGTACGCTTGGAGGATGGAAATGAAGCCAGCTCGTTCGGAAACTGAAAGGTCCTTGCCGTCCTCGACCGCAACTCCAGTCCAGGACGACGCAGCGGGGCAGGGCGAGGCGGGGGAGCAGATCGTGCCGGTCGAGATCGGGGGGCGTCGGGGCCTCGATCCGACCCGTTATGGGGACTGGGAAAAGAACGGACGCTGCATCGATTTCTAGGCTTGTCAAATTTTGGGATGAGATGCGGTCGGTAGTTCACGGGCATTTGAATCAGGCCAGCGCGCCATGAGGGGTAACGCATGAGTACGAGTTCGCCATCGGGGGGCAACCGTCCCCTGTCGCCGTTCATGATCGGGCCGTACTACCGGCCACAGCTCACCTCGATCCTGTCGATCACCCACCGCATCACCGGCGTGTTCCTGTGTCTGGGCGCACTGACGCTGATCTACGCCTGGGTCGCGCTGGCCTCCGGCGCCGAAATGTTTGCAAGCTTCACCGAATGCCTGGCCTCGCCGATCGGCATGGCGCTGGTCGCCGGATCGGTGCTGGCAATGTGGTTCCATTTCTTCAACGGCATCCGCCATCTGTTCTGGGATGCCGGGCACGGTCTGGAGCTGGCAACCAGCTATCGCAGTGGTTACGCCGTGCTCGCACTGGCGCTGGTGGTCGGCTGCGGCCACCTTTGGCTGCTCTACGGGAGGGTCTGAAGCCATGAGTCTGCAAACGCCCAATCTGCAAACCCCGCTGGCGCGAGTGCATGGGCTTGGCTCGGCTCGCAGCGGTACCGACCATTGGACCGCGCAGCGGGTGACTGCGATCCTGCTGGCGCTGATCG
>DAIMJK010000118.1:0-2521 GCA_036722245.1 Lysobacterales bacterium | reverse complement strand
ACGCTATGGTTCCTTTACTTCCTGACCACGCAGATTGGTGCCGACTATGGGTCGGTCAGGGCAGCGGTTGCGCAACCTTGGGTAGCGGCGCTGCTGGCGGTCTACACGATCCTGGTGCTGTATCACGCCCAACTCGGTCTGCAAGTCGTGATCGAGGACTACGTGCATGTGCGCTGGCTGGAACTGAGCATGCTGATTGCGATCAAGTTCATCGTGTTGTTCGGCTCGATCGCAGTGCTGCTGGCACTGGCCCGGGTCGCTCTGGGCGCCTGATGGCTGGCATTCAAGGACGGAAATCATGAGCGCTTACAAGGTCAACGTACACAAATATGATGTCGTCGTGGTCGGTGCCGGCGGCGCCGGACTGCGCGCGACGATGGGCGTGGCGGCGAAGGGTCTGAAGACCGCCTGCCTGACCAAGGTCTTTCCCACCCGCAGTCACACGGTCGCAGCGCAAGGGGGCATCAGCGCAGCGCTCGGCAACATGGGTGAGGACGACTGGCGCTTCCATTTCTACGACACCATCAAGGGTTCGGACTGGTTGGGTGACCAGGACGCGATCGAGTACATGTGCAAGGAGGCGATTCCGGCAATCATCGAGCTGGAACACTACGGCGTACCGTTCTCGCGCACCGAGGACGGCCGCATCTATCAGCGCCCCTTCGGCGGCATGACCACCCACTACGGCAAGGGCACAGCGCAGCGCACCTGCGCGGCGGCCGATCGCACCGGTCACGCGATGCTGCACACGCTCTATCAGCAGTCCTTGAGTTTCGATGCGCGCTTCTACATCGAGTACTTCGCACTCGACCTGGTGATGGAAGACGGTGCCTGCAAGGGCGTGCTGGCGTGGGATCTGGCCAGCGGCGAGTTGCATCTGTTTCAGGCCCACGCAGTGATCCTGGCCACTGGCGGCTACGGCCGCGCCTACTTCTCCTGCACCTCGGCCCACACCTGCACCGGCGACGGCAATGCGATGGTGCAGCGTGCCGGCATCCCGCTGCAGGACATGGAGTTCGTCCAGTTCCACCCGACCGGCATCTACGGCGCCGGCTGCCTGATCACCGAAGGCGTGCGCGGCGAAGGCGGCTTCCTGACCAATTCCAAGGGCGAGCGCTTCATGGAGCGCTACGCGCCCAATGCCAAGGACCTGGCCTCACGCGACGTGGTCAGCCGGGCGATGACGGTGGAGATCCGCGAAGGTCGCGGCGTCGGCGCCGAGAACGACCATATCCATCTGCATCTGGAGCATCTGGGTCCGGAAGTGATCCACGAGCGCCTGCCCGGAATCGCCGAAACGGCGCAGATCTTCGCCGGGGTGGATGTGGCCAAGGAGCCGATTCCGGTGCTGCCGACCGTGCACTACAACATGGGCGGCATCCCGACCAACTTCCACGGCGAGGTGGTGCAGCTCAAGGACGGCAATCCGGACTCGATCGTGCCGGGGCTGTTCGCGATCGGCGAGGCGGCCTGCGTCAGCGTCCACGGCGCCAATCGGTTGGGTTCCAACTCGCTGCTCGATCTGGTGGTGTTCGGACGCGCGGTGGCGAACCGCTGCACCGAGTTGCTCAAGCCGAATCAGCCACATCGGGAGATCCCGGCCAGCCGCTATGATTTCGCCCTCGATTCTTTCGACAAGCTGCGCCATGCCAAGGGCGACCTGCGCACAGCCGACATCCGCCTGAACATGCAGAAGGCGATGCAGAAGGATGCGGCGGTGTTCCGTACCCAGGAGAGCCTGACCGCCGGCTGCAACGCGATCACCCAGGTCTACGACAGCTACAGCCAGGTCCAGGTCACGGATCGTTCGATGATCTGGAACTCCGATCTGGTCGAGACGCTGGAGTTGCGCAATCTGCTCAGCCAGGCCGTGGCGACGATGTACTCGGCCGAGCACCGCAAGGAGTCGCGCGGCGCGCATGCCCGTGAGGACTACCCGGATCGCAACGACGACGACTGGTTCAAGCACACGCTGGTGTACGTGGACGAGAACGGCAAGGCGAAGTTCGATTATCGACCCGTTCATCTGTACACGCTGTCCGGCGAAGTCGAGCCGGTGCCACCGAAGGCTCGGGTCTACTAGCGACCCACCTTCAAGCAGTACAACCACTTAACCCCGCATTCGATCGAGTACAGACCATGGCGCAGTTCAGGCTTCCGAAGAACTCCAGAATGACCGGCGGCAAGCACTTTCCGGCAGCCTCCGGGGCGAAAGAGGTGCGCCGCTTCAAGGTGTATCGCTGGGATCCGGACAGCGGCCAGAACCCGCGTGCGGACACCTATGACATCGACATTGGTGCCTGCGGGCCGATGGTTCTCGATGCGCTGATCAAGATCAAGAACGAGATCGACCCAACCCTGACCTTCCGTCGTTCCTGCCGCGAGGGCATCTGCGGGTCGTGCGCGATGAACATCGACGGCACCAACACGCTCGCCTGCACCAAGGGCATCGACGAGGTCAAAGGCGACGTCGCCATCTATCCGCTGCCGCACATGCCGGTGGTCAAGGACCTGGTGCCGG
>DAIMJK010000117.1:4431-10229 GCA_036722245.1 Lysobacterales bacterium | reverse complement strand
GACGGGTCGCCAGCGCCCGCAGCTCGACCGCCTTGCTGACCGATTCGAGCATCTCAGCTTCCAGGCCGGTGATCTGCACATCGACCTTCGGCGTCGCCGCCTTGACCTCAGCAATCGCCGCAGCAGGCTCCTGTGCGACCACCAGCGGCGGCCACAGACATCCCGCCGACAGCAGCAACAGCAGGCAACCCGTGCGCTGAAATGAGGTTGATTTGAGCAAGGGCAAAAGCAGTCCTCGGCATCGACAGCCTTCAATGATGACAAAGCGAAGGTGCATTTGTCGTGTCCGGGAAGGCCAGGGCCCAGGGCACAGGGCCCAGGGCCAAGGGGCCAGGGGCTCAGAGCACAGGGCCCGGGCAGGGCTCAGGGCACAGGGCCAGATTGAGGAAGGGCGCAAGAGCAACGGCAAGCCTCGGGCCCTTGCTCTTCCGGGCCCTGAGCCCTGAGCCCTGGGCCCTCGCTCTTGGCCCCTGGAACGCCTCTTCTGACCCCTCAGCCCTCAGCCCTCAGCCCTGAACGAAAGAGTTAAGCCTCCCTGACCGCCTGTCCTCCCCTTGGAAACTCGCCGTGTGCCTCCAGTCTAATGGGGTTCGTTTTTCCGCCGTTGCAGGAGATCACTCGATGTCGAACAACGCCCTCGTTCCCGCCGCGGTCCTTGGCCTCGTGGTGGCAGCGGCCTTTACGGCGCATCTGACCCAGGCCAATGGCGCCGCGGTAGCCGCGCCGGTGGCTGCTACCGCCGCTTCCACTCCGGCGACCAGTGCCGCACCGGTCTACCAGGCCGCCGCGCTCGGCAGCCTCGGCGCCCTGCCGGATTTCCGCAGCATCGCGCGTGACAACCGCGCCGCCGTGGTCAGCATCAATACCGTCGGTCGTCGCGCCGGCCGCGGTGCCGACAACGTACCGGAGGAACTGCGCGAATTCTTCCGCCGCTTCGGCCAGGGTCCGGCCGAGCCACGCCCTTCACAGGGGCTGGGATCGGGCTTCATCATCGATGCGCAGGGAACCATCCTGACCAATGCGCATGTGATCAAGGACGCCGACACGATCACCGTGACCCTGTCCGATCGTCGTCAGATCACGGCCGAGGTGATCGGCAGCGACGAGCGTACCGATGTCGCGGTGCTGAAGATCGACGCCGACAATCTGCAGGCGGTCCGACTGGGCGACTCCGATCAGATGGAAGTGGGTCACTGGGTACTCGCCATCGGATCACCCTTCGGGCTGGACTACACCGCCACCCAAGGCATCGTCAGCGCAACCGGGCGCTCGCTGCCGAACGAGGCCTATGTCCCGTTCATCCAGACCGACGCGGCAGTCAATCCAGGCAACTCCGGCGGCCCGTTGTTCAACGCCCAGGGCGAGGTCATCGGTGTCAATTCGCAGATCCTGTCGCGCACTGGGGGCTATATCGGCCTGTCCTTCGCGATCCCGATTCGCACCGCGATGCAGGTCGCCGAGCAACTCAAGACCAAGGGCTTCGTCGAGCGCGGCTGGCTCGGCGTGCTGATTCAGCCGATTACCCGCGAACTGGCGCAGAACTTCGATCTGGATCGCCCGGTCGGGGCTCTGGTCGCGCAGGTCACGCCGGACAGCCCGGCGGAGAAGGCCGGTATCGAAGTGGGCGATGTGATCTTGCGCTTCGAGGGCGCGGAAGTGGAAGAGTCGCAGCAGCTTCCGGCAATGGTCTCTGCCACGGCGCCCGGCAGCAAGGTCAAGCTGCAGGTCCTGCGCGACGGCAAGCGTCGTACGATCAATCTCACCATCGGTACCCTGCCGGAAGAACGCAGCGCCCAGGCCGGCCCGGCGCGCCGGGACAGCAACGACCGGCTCGACCTGCGGGTTGCCGACCTGAAGGCCGATGAGCGCGAGACGCTCGGCGTCGCCAAGGGCGGCGTGGTGGTGATCGATGTGGGTAGCGGCCCGGCCGGGCGCGCTGGCATTCGCCCGGGCGACGTGATCATGCAGGTCAACCGCCGCCCGGTCGAAGATGTCGACAGCTTCGGCGATCTGGTCGGATCGGTCGACGACGACGAGTCCCTGCTGTTGCTGGTCAAGCGCGGCGAGGGGGCGTTGTTTCTGGTGATTGATCCGGTTCAGTAGGGGCAGTGGATTGGCGCGCGCGACACAGTCCTGAGCAATGGGCCCAGGGCACAGGGCCCAGGGCCCAGAAAAGCAGGGCCACCCGCGAGGCTGATGCGGGGTCGCAGCACCTGGGCTCCTGACCTGACTTGGCCCCTGGGCCCCTGGGCCCCTGGGCCCTGAGCCCTGAGCCCCGGGCCCTGGGCCCTGAGCCGTGAAGCCCTGAGCCCTGAGCCCTGGGCCCTGGGCCCTGTGCCCTGTGCCCTTCAGCCTACCGCTGCACCACCACGCCACCTCGCATCCGCAAGGCCGCAAGGCCCATCGGGATTGGCGAATCCTCGCCCTCATGCCATAATCCCGCTCTTTTTCCCGGGCCACTCCATGGCGCTGACTGCTCTTACCCTGCCCATACCCGTCCGTCGTCGTCCCGCGCTGGTCAAGCGTGACTATGGGCTGCGTGATCAGGCCATCGAGGCGCATGATCGCGGTGAGTACCGGGTCGCGGTGGAACAGACTCTGGCCTATTTGCTGCCCGAGTACGGCAAGGTGGATCTGGCGGCCGGCGAGCTCTGCCTGATTCAGGGCACGGCACGTGTCCATATCGCGCTGAATGAGGACCGTCTCAACGTCAATGCGCTGCTGGCGCGTCTGCCTGACGCCGATCGTGCCACCGCCGCGCTGCGTTACTTTCTCGGTCGACTCAGCAGCACCGGCCAGTTGTTCCAGCCGCGGCTGCGCGAGCATGCGATCGCGCTGGAGTTCGAGGATCGGCTGGCCCTGCTGCACCCGCAGAAGCTGGTCGAGGTGCTGCAGCGGCTGCCTCTGGAGGCCGACAGCCACGACGCCTGGCTCAGCGAGCAGTTCCAGCTCGAAACGCCGGACCGTGCCCCGCTGACCGCCCTGGACGACGCCGAGTGGGCGCGCGCGTGGGACTTCTGGAGCGCGCACTGGGCTGCGATCGAAGAACTGATGCTCGAATCACGTCGGCGCCGCTCCTTGCGCTTCCTCGATGCGCTCGGCTCGCTGGCGGTCAACCAGGTTCGCTACCTGCTGCCACTGCATGGTGCCTTGCGCGCCGAACTGGCGGAACACTCGGACATATACACCGATCAGGAAGAGGACCCCAATCGCCGTGACGCCGCGCTGGCGCGCTGTGTCAAGAGCATGCGTCTGGTTGAGCCCGAACGGCTGCGCGCTGCCCTCGGCCATGCCCGCTATGCCTTCTGCCCGCTGCAGGAAGGCACCGCCTCGATGATCGCCTCGATGCTCGGACCGCACCGGCTGCAGGGCACGGGCGAACTGCGCGCCAGCGGTCGCCATCTGGAGGCCGCGCTCGAACTGATCGCCGACTTCATCTATCTGCTGACCTACCAGGTCTGGCCCGAGCCCATCGAACGCACGTTGCGCGAAGCCCTCGATCAGGCCTCCGACAAGCCCTGGCGGGAAGTCGCTGACCTGCTCTGGCAGCAGGCAATCTTGATCAATCGGCAGCATGGCCAGAGCACGGACGAGCAGCAAGCCAACGAGCTTGCCGCCCTCCCTTTTGATTGAAGGAAAGCGCGTGGATACAGCAGTGAATATCGACGCCGAGATCGAAAGTCTCGGTGTGTATCAGGTCTACACCGGCGGCGGCACCGGATCAGGCTTCCTGATCGACGAGCGCCATCTGGTGACCAATGCGCATGTAGTGGCCCCTTATCGGCAGGTGGCGGTGGAGTCACGTGACCGCAGCCGCATCCTCGGCAGCGTCCGTCGCGTCCACCCGCTGCGCGATCTGGCCATCGTCGAGTTGCACACACCGCTGAGCGGCGAAGTACTCAAGCTGGCCGAGGACGTCGGCCTCAAGCCGAAACAACCGGTCCATATCCTCGGCTTCCCGGTCGGGCTGCCCTTGTCCCTCACCGAGGGCGTCATCTCCCACCCGCATCAGCTGATGGACGAACAGTATTTTGTCCAGACTGATGCAGCGATCAACCCGGGCAACTCCGGCGGACCGATGCTCGACGATGACAGGCATATCGTCGCCGTCACGACCTGCAAGCTCAACGCCGCCGAGGCGGTCGGCTTCGGCATTCCGGTCGCCGATGTGCGTGCCTTCATCGATGCCTACAGAGCCGCACCCAGCGTCTTCGGCGTGCACTGCCCGGCCTGCGAGGAACTGGTCGAGCAACGCCAGCGCTTCTGTCCCAACTGTGGCACCGATCTGGAGCGGCGGCAGGATTTCGCCGACTATTTCGAGCCACCCGACCTCGACCCGCTGACGGCATTCGTCGAGCAATCCCTCTCCAGTGCCCAGATTGATCCGGTGCTGGCGCGCCACGGCAGCCACAACTGGTCTTTCCACAGCGGCAGCGCGCCGGTCAAGGTCTGGTGCTGCTGCTCGGAGCATCTGAATTTCTCCTCCCCGCTGGCCCAGACCGGAAAGAAGCAACTGGACGAGTTGTTCCGCTACCTGCTCGATGCCGAGCACGCACCCTATGCCTTCGATCTGAGCGGCAAGGTGGTCCGGCTGATGCTGGTGATACACATTTCAGACGTCTTCAATAGTGCCGCCCATCCGCTGCTGCAGGAGCGGGTCCGCGGCTTCGTCGCCAAGGCCGATGCCAGTGACGAGTTGCTGATCCAGCACTACGGCTGCGAGCCCGCGCCAGAGACGCAACTGGAGCGACTCAACGGCAAGGGTCACGCCTAGCCCACAGCGCTCCGCATTGCTTGCCCATTCAACTTCCAGGAGAGCCGCGTGATACTTCGAACCTACACCCTGTGCGCACTGATGCTGCTGCCGGGACTCGCCATCGCACAGGACACTCGGGTCTGGATCCAGACCGACCAGGGCCCGCTGCTGGTCCAGATGGACACTGCCCGGACCCCCAATACGGTCGCGAACTTCCTGCAGTATGTCGACGAAGACTTCTACGATGACATGCTGTTCCATCGGTTGGTGCAGAATTTCGTGGTTCAGTCAGGCACCTTCACCGATCAGGGCCTGGAACGTCCGGCGACTCGTCCTGCCATTCAAAGTGAGCGCAACAGCGATGGCGGCAACCGTGCCGGGACCATCGCGATGGCCTTGTTTGGCTCCAACCCGGACAGTGCCAGCACTGGCTTCTTCTTCAATCTGGTCGACAACCGAGCGGATCTCGACAGCTTGTTTACCGCTTTTGGTGAAATCGTCTTCGGCATCGGTACGCTGCAGCGGATGAACGCGCTTGCGGTCAGTGGCCAGACGCCGCTGCGGCCACCATTGATTGAATTTGCCGTACGCACCACCGGCTTTCCGATCATGCCGCTGCATTCGGGCTCCTGGTTCGACCCGGCCAACCCCCGCCGCGGCTTCGTTCTCGAGATCGTCAACGACGCATCGGACGACAGCGGTCCGCTGGCCAACGTCTACTGGTATGACTACAGCAACGGCATGCAACTGTGGGCGACCGGCCTGGCCGCCTTCGAATACGGCGCCAACGAAGTCACGATTCCACTGCTGGTCACCGACGGCGGCCAGTTCGGCCAGGCCTTCGATCCTTCCCAGGTCGTCGTCGACAACGACTTCGGCAGCCTGACGATCCGCTTCACCGGCTGCGCCAACGGCCAGTTCAGCTATGCCACGCGGCTGGGCAGCGGCAACGCCCCGGTGACCCGCCTGACCATCCCGACCCGGACTGGCGACAGCTGTCTGGACAACTGAGAGCGAGGGCCCAGGGCATAGGGCCCAGGGC
>DAIMJK010000117.1:0-4331 GCA_036722245.1 Lysobacterales bacterium | reverse complement strand
ACCTCGAACTGCATGCCCGCATGGGCCTGCAGACGCTCGATCAGCGGATCGCCGAAGGCAGTGGCCGGGGTCCAGAAGCCGCCGGCCAGTTGTGCCTTCGGCAGGTCGAGCGCAAGCATGCTGGCCGCCTCGCCGAGCATCCTGGCGGTCGAACCATAGCCCGGATCGCGATCGCCTGTGACCTTGCAGCGCAGGGTCTGGCCATTGGCCGTACGACCGTGGAAGCGCAGATCAAAGCAGCCCCTGGCCTGTGCCTCCGGTGCGGGACCTTCGCCCGGTGCCGGCAGGAGGTAGCGCTGCAGCGCCCAGCGACTGGGCGGCAATGCTGATGCAAGCATGAATCCGCCCAGCGCAGCGGCCATGCCGAAGGCCTTCAATCGCCCCTTCATCCCGCGTCCGCTCAGGGTGGCCTCGTCGTAGACGAAATCCTCGCCCCAGGGCCGACCGGCCAGCGCGTGACTGCGCTGGACGATGCGCGTATTGATCGCGCTCATGATGAAGGGCGCGATCCAGGCATCGAAATCCGGATCGAAACTGGCCCCGTGCAGATTCGGCTGGCGGGTCTTCGGGTGCTTCGGCTCGCTGCACAAGGAATAGGGATTGGCCAGTTCGCGGCGCAGTTCGCGATTGCTGCTGGCTTCCTTGACCGCCTGCATCAGGCTGGCCACGGTACCGCCGGAGAAGGCGCCCCGCATGGCCCGTACCCGCAGCTTCACCCGCACGCAGGGCTGGCCGAAGCGGGTCTGCGACTCGCGCTGCAGAAAGTGCAGCCCCAGATCCGATGGAATTGAATCGAAACCGCAACTGTGGACGATCCGCGCACCGCTGCGCTGCGCGCTGGCCTCATGCGCCTTGAGCATCCGCGCAATCCATTGCGGCTCGCCGGTCAGATCGCAATAGTCGGTGCCGCTGTCGGCACAGAGCTTCACCAGCGGCCCGCCATACAAGGCATAGGGTCCGACCGTCGAGACCACCGCGCCGGTGGCGGCACAAAGCTGGCCCAGCGCAGCCTCGTCGGCAGCATCGGCCAGCAGCAGAGGCATCGCCTCGCCGGCCCCGAGTTCGTCACGCAAGCCTTCCAGCTTGTCCCGCGACCGCCCCGCCATCGCCCAGCGCAGTTCGCCTCCCGGCGGAAAGCGCTCGATCAGATAGCGGCACAGGATCTGACCGACGAAGCTGGTGGCGCCATAGATGACCAGGTCCAGCGATTTTGGGGCCACTTGGAACTCCTCCGGCAAATTGGGAAGGCATTGTCACTCGGACAGCCGTCCCCGCCTAGAAGCCGAGCCGATCCCTCACCGCATACCACGCCGCGCCCAGCGCGGTCAGCGGGACGCGCAGAAGGCGGCCGCCAGGGAAGGGATAGTGCGGCAGCCTGGCGAAGGCGTCGAAGCGCTCGGTGCGACCGTCGATGGCCTCGGAAAGGATACGACCGGCCAGATGGGTAAAGGTCACACCGTGGCCGGAACAGCCCTGGGAGTAGTAGATGTTGTCGGCCAGCCGTCCCATCTGCGGCAGGCGCGACAGGGTCAACAGGAAGTTGCCGGTCCAGGCGTAGTCGAAGCGTACGCCGCGCAGCTGCGGGAAGGTGCGCTCCAGGTTTGGCCGGACCAGCGCTTCGATCTGCCCAGGATCGCGGGCGCCGTAGATCACGCCGCCGCCAAACAGCAGCCGCTTGTCGGCGCTGAGGCGGTAGTAGTCGAGCAGGAAGTCGTTGTCCTCGACGCAATAGTCCGACGGCAGCACCTCGCGCCAGCGCTCGCCGAGCGGTTCAGTCGCGATCACCTGGGTCCCGCAGGGCATCGATTTCGCCGCCAGCGCTGGCTCCAGCTGGCCAAGATAGGCGTTACCGGCGATGACCACCTGATCGGCCACCACTTCGCCGGCCGCCGTGCGCACGCGCGGCTTGCTGCCGCGCTCGATCGAAAGCACCGCCGAGTGCTCATGAATCACCCCACCCAGACCTTCCAGCGCGCGCGCTTCGCCCAGGGCCAGGTTGAGTGGATGGATATGGCCGCCGCTGTCATCGATCAGGATCGAGTGGTAGAGCGGCGTGCGGACATACTGCTGGATCGCCTCGCCGCTGAGCAGCCGCATCTGGTCATTGCCATAGCGCTCCCACAGCGCCTTGTGCTCGGCCAGTTCAGCGGCCTTGCGCGCGTTCTTTGCCGCATAGACGCCGCCGGCCTTCAGATCGCAGTCAATGGCATAGCGCTCGACCCGCTCGCGGATGATCCGGGCACCCTCGAAGGCCATCGCACCCAGCGCGCTGGCGGCGGACGCCCCATGGGCACGTTCGATCACATCCATGTCGCGCGAGTAGCTGTGCACGATCTGACCGCCATTACGACCGGACGCACCCCAGCCCACCTGCTCGGCTTCCAGCACGACCACCTGCCGCCCGGCCTCGGCCAGATGCAGTCCCGCGGACAAACCGGTATAGCCAGCCCCGACAATGCAGACTTCCGCCTCGACCCGCCCGCTCAGTGGCGGCCGATCAGGCTGTGGATGGGCGCTGGCGGCGTAGTAGGAAGGCGCGTGGGGCATGGACGGTTCCTTGTGGAGTTGCAGTGAACAGTAGGGAGTTGGGAGTCAGGAGTACGCAGCGTGTAGCGGTTCGCAGTTGCTGTTACTCCCGACTCCCGACTGCTTTCGCTCTTGCTTGATCTCTCGCTCTTACTCCCGACTCCCGACTCCCGACTTCTTGACTCCCCACTAGTGCAACGTTCGCGTCGAACCGGCACGGGCAGCGCTCACTGCGGATCCGCCGACTCCCCGGCCCAGCGTGCCGCCTCCGCTGGCCTGCCGGCGGTGAGGTAGTACAAGCGCAGCAGTTCGCGCGCATCGGCCACGCGCGGATGACCGGGAAAGCGTCGTTCGCCATCGGCAAGCAGCTCCAGCAGCTCGGATTCGCTCGCATCGGACGTTCCCTGTTCCAGGCGACTGCGGATCAGCGAGACCTCGATATCGAACAAGATCGGATGACCGGGCCCGAAAGCCGCCGGCGCGCGCTTGGCCAGATCGACCAGGCGCTGTTCCCCTTCGCTGGCCTGGCCTGCCAGGACCATGCTGCTGGCGAGGTTGTAGCCAGTGCCGATCACATGCGGGTGATCGCCACCAAACTGGGCCAGATAACCCTCGTGGGCCTGCTTGAAATCAGCCACCGCACTGGGATAGTCCTTCAGACCTTTGTAGGCACTGCCCCGCAAGCTGTGGATGGTCCATGTGGCCGCATGGGATTCACCATAAACCCGGACCGACAGCGGCAGTTGGGTAGTCGCGAGGGTCAGTGCATCGTCGTAGCGCTCGGCTTCCAGGTAGGCAATCATAAGCGCCGTCCGGTCGCGGTTGGTATTCGGGTGCTCGGCGCCATGGACGCGGCTGCGACGTTCGACCAGTTCGAGCAGCAGGGCCACCGCTTCGTCGGCACGGCGGTCACGCGCCAGTCCGCGTGCAAGCGAGTTCATCAGCGACAGCGTGATCGGATCTTCCGGACCCAGCCGTGCCTCCAGTTCCGGCAGCAGGCGCTCGGCCATGACCAGACCGGGCCGGTGGTCGGCAGCACGCATCAGGTACTCGGCCAGATCGGCATCTACCCGCAGCAGATCGAGGGCCTCGTCGCCTTGCCGGGCGAGGACTTCCTCGCGAAACTCGCGCAGCACCCCCATCGCCTCTTCGTGCCGGCCCAGATCATCCAGGGTCATGGTCAGTGAGCGTACTGCCGTGGCATCGCCCATTGCGCCGCGCTCGTGGGCCCGCTGCAGCAACGGCAGGGCCCGCGCCGGATCACCCAGACCCCGGTAGGTACGCCCGATGACTATCTCGATCGAGCCCAGCACAGCAGGATCGTCAGCCAGTTCAAGGTCAGCCCGTTCCGCCGCCTGATCCAGCACCTTGCGCAGCAGGGTCTTGTCCAGCTCGGCCGCCACGGCCGGATCCACTGCGGCGAGTATGGATCGTAGAAAATCCGCCACTCGCTCGGCCCGGCGCGCCTCCAGCGCCGCCCGATCGGCCGCCTCCAGCGCGTTGGCCCGTTCGATCCTGGCCTCGCCCAGGCCGTAGAGCGACCCGGCCAGACCACCGAGCAGTGCGATCAGCGCCAGTGCAGTCATCAGCGCCGGCAGGCGATTGCGCTCGAGGAACTTGCGCCAGCGATAGAGTCTGCTCGGCGGTGCTGCCTCCAGCGGTTGCTGCGCCAGGTAGCGCTCCAGATCCTGCGCCAGCGCCAGCGCCGAGTCATAGCGCCGCTCGCGATCGGCCGCCAGCGCGCGCCGCAACAGCCAGCGCAACTCTTCGGGCAGCGGCCGGATCCGCTCGCGCCACTGCTGCTC
>DAIMJK010000116.1:9463-10297 GCA_036722245.1 Lysobacterales bacterium | reverse complement strand
TGGAAGAGGGCCTGCGCTTCGCGATTCGCGAAGGCGGTCGTACTGTCGGTGCGGGTGTGGTCGCGAAGATCTTCGAGTAAGCAAACGCGAGCTGTCTGCTGCTCCAGGATGGAGCAGAACAAGGGCGAGAGAAATACTCGCCCTTGTCTTTGACAAAGAGAATAATCCTGCTACTATAGCGGGCTCGATTGACTGCCCCGGCCCTGCCGGGGTTTATGGCATCGGCGGTGGGGCGTCAGCTCATGGATGTGGCGAGTGCGCGAAACGCGCAGCGTTAACACCGCTAGGGAGAAAAACGTGGCAGAGCAACAGCGAATTCGCATTCGGCTGAAGGCGTTCGATCATCGTTTGATCGACAAATCAGCGAGTGAAATTGTCGAGACCGCCAAGCGGACCGGCGCCCAGGTGCGGGGACCTATCCCGTTGCCGACCAAGATTGAGCGCTACACCATCCTTGTTTCCCCTCATGTGGACAAGGACGCACGCGACCAGTACGAGACTCGTACGCACAAGCGTGTCCTGGACATCGTCGACCCGAATGACAAGACGGTTGACGCCCTCATGAAGCTCGACCTCGCCGCTGGCGTGGACGTGCAGATCAAGCTCTACTAAGGACGATACGGCCATGAGTATCGGTCTCATCGGACGCAAGAGCGGCATGACCCGCATTTTTACCGAGGATGGTGCATCCGTCCCGGTGACGGTGGTCGAGGTCGACGCCAATCGCGTCACACAGATCAAGACTGGCGACACGGACGGCTATGAGGCTGTTCAGGTCGCCTACGGGAACAAGCGCCCTTCGCTGGTCAACAAGCCTCTGTCCGGTCATCTGGC
>DAIMJK010000116.1:0-9453 GCA_036722245.1 Lysobacterales bacterium | reverse complement strand
AAGCACAGGTCGGAGCCTGTCGCGGCCTGGTCGAGTTCCGCGCCAGCGCCGATGAATTGGCGCAACTGGAAGTCGGTGCCGAGCTCAAGGTTGATCGTTTTGAAGCCGGGCAGCGGGTTGACGTCACCGGCGTCACCAAGGGCAAGGGCTTCCAGGGTACGGTCAAGCGCTGGAACTTCCGCATGGGTGACGCAACCCACGGTAACTCCTTGTCACACCGCTCGCCGGGTTCCATCGGCCAGCGGCAGACACCAGGCCGCGTGTTCAAGGGCAAGAAGATGTCCGGCCACATGGGCAGTGATCGTCAGACCACCCAGAATCTGGTGCTGGTTCGCGTAGATGCCGAACGCGGCTTGCTGTTGATCCGCGGTGCCGTGCCGGGTGCGACCGGATCCGACGTTATCGTGCGTAGCGCTGTCAAGGCCTGAAGGAGGATCTGACATGGAATTGAAGATCCAGGGTGGTGGCGAAGTCTCGGTCTCCGACAGTGTGTTCGGTCGCGACTATGTCGAGGGTCTGGTGCACCAGGTGGTCGTTGCCTTCATGGCGGGCGGTCGCGCTGGAACCAAGGCTCAGAAGAACCGCGCCAACGTGCATGGCACGACGAAAAAGTTCAAGAAGCAGAAGGGCGGTGGCGCGCGCCATGGCGACTACAAGGCGCCGATCTTCGTCGGCGGTGGACGCGCATTCGCGGCACAACCGCGCGACCACTCGCAGAAGCTCAATCGCAAGATGTATCGTGCCGCGATGCAGGTGATTCTGTCTCAGCTGGTGCGCAGCGAGCGGCTGGAAGTCGTTGAAGCCTTCGATGTAAAGGCGGCCAAGACACGAGATTTCAAGGCGCAGCTGAAGACGCTGGGCATGGATTCCGGTCTGCTGGTGACGACTGAAGTCAGCGAGCAGCTGCATCTGGCCTCGCGTAATGTTCCGCACATCGATGTGACTGACGTGCATGGCCTGGACCCGGTGTCACTGGTCGGCTCGCGCAAGGTCATCGTCACGACCGCGGCCCTGAAGCAGATCGAGGAGTGGCTGGCATGAGTACCGAGCGCTTGCTGCAGGTGCTGCGTGCACCGCACGTTTCAGAGAAAACCGTGCGCCTTCAGGGCGACGTCAATCAGTTTGTATTCAAGGTCGATCGGGGTGCCACCAAGGCGGAAATCAAGGCGGCGGTCGAGGGGCTGTTCAAGGTCAAGGTCGACAACGTGCGCGTCCTCAATGTGAAAGGAAAGGCGAAGACCTTCCGTTCGCGTCAGGGTCAGCGTTCCGATTGGCGCAAGGCCTACGTCAAGTTGATGCCGGGACAGAGCATCGATCTTGGCGGCGAGGGTTGAGGAGAGATCAGCGATGCCAGCTATCAAGGTCAAGCCGACCTCCCCAGGTCGCCGCGGTCTGGTAAAGGTCGTTCATCCGCACCTGCACAAGGGCGGTCCGTTCGAGGCTCTGCTTGAGCCCAAATCCAATACCGGTGGCCGCAACAACAACGGTCGTATTACTACCCGTCATCGTGGTGGTGGCTCGCGCCAGCACTATCGTCTGGTGGATTTCAAGCGGCGCAAGGATGGCGTGCCGTGCACGGTCGAGCGGATCGAATACGATCCCAACCGCACCGCTCACATCGCACTGCTGAAGTATCTGGACGGCGAGCGTCGTTACATCATCGCGCCCAAGGGGGTGTTGGCCGGGGACGAACTGCTGTCCGGCCGCGAGGCCCCGATCCGGGTCGGCAACAGCCTGCCGCTGCGCAACATCCCGGTCGGTACCCAGTTGTGCTGCGTCGAGATGAAGCCAGGCAAGGGCGCTCAGCTCGCCCGCAGCGCCGGTGCCTCGGTGCAGCTGGTGGCGCGCGAGCAGGGCTACGCGACGCTACGTCTGCGCTCCGGTGAGATGCGCAAGGTGCCCGCCGACTGCCGCGCCATGATTGGTGAGGTGAGCAACAGCGAGCACAACCTGCGTCAGCTCGGCAAGGCCGGTGCGAAGCGCTGGCGCGGTATCCGACCCACCGTACGCGGTGTCGTGATGAACCCGGTCGACCATCCGCATGGTGGTGGCGAGGGCAAGTCCGGTCAGGGTAATCCGCACCCGGTCACGCCCTGGGGCGTGCCGACCAAGGGTTACAAGACGCGCAAGAACAAGCGCACCGACAAATTCATCGTTCGTCGTCGTAACAAGAGCTGATCAGGAGTCGTTGAGTCATGCCTCGTTCGCTTAGAAAGGGTCCCTTCGTGGATCTGCATCTGATCAAGAAGGTCGAGCAGTCCCTCGCCTCCAGCAGCAAGCGTCCCATCAAGACCTGGTCGCGTCGCTCGATGGTGTTGCCGGACATGGTCGGTCTGACCATCGCGGTGCACAACGGTCGGCAGCACGTGCCGGTGCTGGTGAATGAAAACATGGTCGGGCACAAGCTCGGCGAATTCGCGCCTACACGGACCTTCAAAGGCCACGCTGGCGACAAGAAGGCTGGGAAGAGGTAGTCATGGAAGCGCGCGCATTGCATAAAGGGGCTCGAATCTCCCCTCAAAAGGCCCGCCTGGTGGCGGATCAGGTTCGGGGAATGGCCGTTGGTCGCGCCGAGAGCCTGCTGGCTTTCAGTGACAAGAAGGCGGCCCAGATGATTCGCAAGGTGCTGCTCTCGGCGGTGTCCAATGCCGAGAACAACCTGGGCGCGGACGTTGACGATTTGAAGGTGCAGACCATCTACGTTGACGAAGGTCCGCGCCTGAAGCGTATGCACGCTCGGGCCAAGGGTCGCGGCAACCGGATCATGAAGCGGACGGCACATATCACCGTCGTTGTCGGTGATCAGGCGAGCAAGGGCTGAGGGAGACAGGCATGGGTCACAAGGTTAACCCGATCGGCATTCGGCTCGGCATCTCCCGGGACTGGAATTCGAAGTGGTACGCAGGCAAGAAGGACTTCGCCGGCTATCTGGAAGCGGATCTGAAGGTGCGCGAGTTCCTGCGCGCCAAGCTCAGTCAGGCTGGTATCAGCCGGATTCAGATCGAGCGCCCGGCGAAGACCGCACGAATCACGATCCACACGGCCCGTCCTGGCGTGGTGATTGGCAAGAAGGGTGAGGACATCGAGAAGCTGCGCAAGCAGATCTCCGATCTGATGGGCGTTCCCACGCACGTCAATGTCGCCGAGATCCGCAAGCCGGAACTGGACGCGCAACTGGTGGCCGAAAGCATTTGCCAGCAGCTCGAGCGCCGCATCATGTTCCGCCGCGCGATGAAGCGCTCGGTCGGCAACGCGATGCGCCTGGGCGCGCTGGGCATCAAGATCAACGTGGCCGGACGGCTCAATGGCGCCGAAATCGCCCGCAGTGAGTGGTATCGGGAGGGTCGGGTTCCGCTGCATACCCTGCGTGCGGATGTCGATTACGGATTTGCCGAGGCACGGACGACGTACGGCGTGATTGGCGTCAAGGTGTGGATCTACAAGGGCGAGATCTTCGACTTGTATGCACCGCCGGTCGAAGCCAAGGGCGAGCGCAGCGAACGCGCGCAAGCGAAGTAGGAGTAGACCATGCTGCAGCCCAAAAGAACGAAATACCGCAAGATGCACAAGGGTCGCAATCGGGGCCTGGCATTTGTTGCGAATGAGGTCAGCTTCGGCCAGTTTGGCCTGAAGGCGACCGAGCATGGTCGCTTGACCGCACGTCAGATCGAGTCGGCACGCCGGACCATTTCCCGTTACGTCAAGCGCGGCGGCAAACTCTGGATCCGGATCTTTCCCGACAAGCCGATTACCGAAAAGCCCATCGAAGTTCGTATGGGTAGCGGCAAGGGCAACGTCGAATACTGGGTCGCGCAGATCCAGCCTGGCCGGATGCTCTACGAGATCGAGGGCGTCACCGAGGATACCGCGCGTGAGGCTTTCAAGCTCGCTGCCGCCAAGCTCAGCGTGAAGTCCACCTTTGTCAGCAGGACGGTGCTGTGATGTACGCCAAGGACCTACGTGGCAAGAGTAAGCAGGAGCTCGAGACGCAGTTGGTAGAGCTGCGACGTGAGCAATTCAACATGCGCATGCAGCGTGCCATGGGTCAGTTTACGCAGACCCATCAGATCAAGCGTGTGCGCCGGGACATCGCCCGTGTCAAGTCGGTACTGGGCGAGTTGCAGCGGAAGAACCAGGCATGAGCGAGCAGCAGAGCCAGGGCCGGTCCCTCACAGGGCGGGTCGTCAGCGACAAGATGGATAAAACAGTGACTGTCCTGATTGAACGTCAGGTCAAGCATGAGGTCTATGGCAAGTTCCTGCGCCGATCAACGAAGTTGATGGCCCATGATGCCGATAGCGTGGCTAAGGCCGGGGATGTCGTGCGTATCGTGCCGTGTCGGCCGATGAGCAAGAACAAGTCCTGGCAGGTAGCCGAAGTCGTCAGCACGGCGCCGATAGCCTGAGGAGGTGAGCGATGATCCAGATGCAGAGCATGCTGGAGGCCGCCGACAACAGCGGCGCCAAGAACCTGATGTGCATCAAGGTGTTGGGTGGTTCCAAGCGCCGCTATGCGGAGATTGGAGACATCATAAAGGTCACCGTAAAGGACGCGATTCCGCGCGGCAAGGTCAAGAAGGGTGAGGTCTATGCGGCCGTTGTCGTGCGTACCCGCAAGGGTGTGCGTCGCTCGGACGGATCGCTGATCCGCTTCGATGCACCCGCGGCGGTGTTGTTGAACAACAAGTTCGAGCCGATCGGCACGCGCATCTTCGGACCCGTCACGCGTGAATTGCGCGGCGATCGTTTCATGAAGATCGTTTCGCTCGCGCCGGAAGTGCTTTGAGGTAGGTGCAGTCATGAAAAAGATCAAGAAGGGTGATGACGTCATCGTCACGACCGGCAAGTCCAAGGGCCAGCGTGGCAATGTCTTGCGCGTGACCCAGGATGACAAGGTGTTCGTCGAGAACATCAACATGGTCAAGCGTCACACGCGCCCGGATCCGAACCGGAATCAGCCCGGCGGCATCATCGAGCGGGAGGCGGCGCTGCACATTTCCAACGTGGCGTTGTTCAACCCGGCCAGCAAGAAGGGCGATCGTGTCGGTTTCAAGACGCTCGAAGACGGTCGCAAGGTACGTATTTTCCGCTCCAGCGGCGAAATGGTAGACGTTTGAGGACTATGGCGATGACGCGTTTGCACCAATTCTATCGGGACGAAGTGGTTCCACAGCTGATCGAAAAGTTCAGCTACGCGAACCCCATGATGGTTCCGCGTCTTGCCAAGGTCACCCTGAACATGGGCGTGGGCGAGGCAGTCGGCAACAAGAAGCTGCTCGACAATGCGGTCGAGGAGATGACCAAGATTTCCGGTCAGAAGCCTATCGTCTGCAATGCGCGCGTGTCGGTGGCGTCCTTCAAGATCCGCGAGGGATTCCCGATCGGATGCAAGGTCACGCTGCGGCGGGCGAAGATGTTCGAGTTCATGGATCGCTTGATCAATGTGGCGCTGCCGCGTGTGCGCGATTTCCGCGGATTGAACGCCAGGTCCTTCGATGGCCGCGGCAACTACAATTTCGGGGTAAAGGAACAGATCATTTTCCCCGAGATCGAGTACGACCAGGTCGACGCAATGCGCGGCATGGACATTTGTATCGGTACCACGGCGGCAACGGACGCTGAAGCTCGGGCCCTGCTCGAAGCCTTCAAGTTTCCTCTGCGCGCCTGATCACAGCGAACTGACGAGGAGTCTAAAGGCAATGGCAAAGACCTCAATGGTCAACCGCGAAGTGAAGCGGGCCAAGCTCGTCAAGCGCTTTGCGGCGAAGCGGGCAGAGCTCAAGAAGCTCATCAAGAGCCCGGCGGACTACGAAGCGCGGATGGCGGCCCAGGAAGCACTGCAGAAACTGCCCCGTGATGCCAGTCCGGCGCGTCAGCGCACGCGCTGCGTGTTGTCGGGACGGCCGCGTGCGGTCTACAAGAAGTTCGGCCTCGGCCGGAACAAGCTGCGTGAGGCAACCATGCGCGGTGACGTGCCTGGCTTGCGCAAGGCCAGCTGGTAAGCGCCCGAGTCCCGAAGGAGTCCAACGATGAGTATGAGTGATCCTATCGCGGACATGTTGACCCGCATTCGCAACGCTCAGGCGATGCGCAAGCAGACGGTCAGCATGCCAGCGTCAAAGATGAAGATGGCGGTAGCCCAGGTTCTCAAGAGCGAGGGTTACATCGAAGATGCAGTCGCAGTCGATCTGGGCGGAGCCAAGCGCTCGCTGGAATTGAAGCTGAAGTATTTCGAAGGCCGTCCGGTGATCGAGCGTTTGCAGCGCTTCAGCCGACCTGGTTTGCGTCGCTATTGTGGCAAGTCGGACCTGCCGACAGTGCTCGGCGGCTTGGGCGTTGCCATCGTCACCACATCCCGCGGTGTCATGACTGACAAGCAGGCGCGTGCCGAAGGCGTGGGCGGCGAAGTCGTGTGCGTGGTCGCCTGAAGACATTAGGAGTTAGCCATGTCACGAGTCGCTAAAATGCCCATCACGGTGCCGAAAGGCGTGGACGTCACGATCTCTGATGATCTGATCTCGGTGAAGGGTTCAAAGGGTAGCTTGCAGGTCGCACGACCGGCATCGATCGGCGTCGAACTGAGCGACGGTCAGTTGAAGTTCTCTGCCGCCAACGCGGCGGACTACGCCATGGCTGGCACGCTGCGCTCGCTGACGGCCAACACGATCCAGGGTGTCAGCGAGGGATTCTCGCGCAAGCTGGATCTGGTCGGCGTCGGCTATCGCGCCTCGATGCAGGGGAACCAGCTCCATCTGGCGCTGGGCATGTCCCATCCGGTCGTGTTCAACGCGCCCGAAGGCATCTCGATCGAAGTCCCCACCCAGACCGAAGTTCTGATCAAGGGCGCCGACAAGCAGCAGGTCGGCCAGGTGGCTGCAAAGATCCGTGCATTCCGGCCGCCCGAGCCGTACAAGGGCAAGGGCATCCGGTACAACGGCGAGAAGATCCAATTGAAGGAAGCGAAGAAGGCCTAAGGGCCGCTTCCCACGGAGAGCTGAAGTGATTGACAAGAGATCCGCCAGACAGCGCCGCGCGCGGAAAAGCAGGGCGCACATGAAAGAGCTGGGTATGCCTCGTCTGAGCGTGCATCGCTCCGACCAGCATCTCTACGCTCAGGTGATCGATGCCGAAGGAGGCAAGGTGCTGGCCGCCGCGTCGACCCTGCAGAAGTCGGTCAATGAAGGCCTCAAGGGCATGAAGAACAAGGCCGCGGCAGCCACCGTCGGCAAGCTGATCGCCGAGCGGGCGATCGCTGCCGGTGTTCAGAAGGTTGCTTTTGACCGGTCCGGCTTCAAGTATCACGGTCGTATCCAGGCGCTCGCCGACGCGGCACGCGAGGGCGGTCTGCAGTTCTGATCGGCCTGTAGACAGGCCATCATGGGAAGATTCCGGAGTAGTGCAAGTCCATGAGTAACTTCGATAATGATAACGGCGACGGCTTGATCGAGAAGCTGGTTGCGGTCAACCGGGTCGCCAAGGTCGTCAAGGGCGGTCGCCAGTTCGGTTTCACCGCGCTGACGGTCGTTGGTGACGGCAATGGCAAGGTCGGCTTCGGCTATGGCAAGGCGCGTGAAGTCCCGGCGGCCATTGCCAAGGCGATGGAAAAGGCCCGTCGCGGCATGGTCCGGGTCAATCTGAACAAGAGCACCCTGTGGTATCCGGTGAGCGCCAACCATGGCGCCGCCAAGGTGTTCATGCAGCCCGCCTCCGAAGGCACCGGCGTGATCGCTGGCGGGGCGATGCGAGCGGTTTTCGAGGTGGTCGGGGTCGGCAACGTGCTGGCCAAAGCGCTGGGTTCGCGCAATCCGATCAATCTGGTCCGCGCCACGATCAAGGGTCTGGCCGGTATGGACTCACCCAAGCGCATTGCAGCCAAGCGCGGCAAGAAGCTTGATGAACTGATGGGAGTCTCCGATGAGCACGCCAGTTGACAGCGGTATGGTGCGGATCAAGCTGGTTCGCAGCACCAACGGTACGCAGGGCAGGCACAGGTTGTGCGTCAAGGCGCTGGGCCTGCGCAAGATCAATGATGAGGTCGTTCTGGTGGACAGCCCATCGGTACGCGGTTTGATCAACAAGGTTCGCTATCTCGTCACCGACGAGCGCTAGAGGCCGAAGGAAGCAATGGTCATGGAACTGAATGAAATCAAAGCCAGCGAAGGCGCGCGTCAAAGCAAGCGCCGCGTCGGACGCGGCATTGGTTCGGGCTTGGGCAAGACCTGTGGCCGTGGCCACAAGGGTCAGCATGCACGCGCCGGTGGCTTCCACAAGGTCGGTTTCGAGGGCGGCCAAATGCCCTTGCAGAGGCGGTTGCCGAAGGTTGGTTTCAAGTCGACCAAGGCCGGCGAGACGCAGCAGGTCATGTTGTATCAGCTCGGCGGATTTGCTGATGTCGAAGTGACCCTCGACAGCCTGCGTGCTGCGAAGCTGATCGACAACCGAGCCAAGCGCGCCAAGATCGTCAAGCAAGGCGAGTTGGCTGCTGCGATCAAGGTGCGTGGCGTGGCGGTTACCGCCGGTGCCAGGGCCGTGATCGAAGCGGCCGGCGGCAGCGTGGAGGCCTGAGTTGGCTGGATCGCCCTCAATGTCTGCGTTGGGAGGTCTGGGGCGTCTTTCAGAGCTGCGGCAGCGTCTGCTGTTCGTGCTCGGCGCCCTGATCGTATTCCGCTTCGGGTCTTTCATTCCCGTGCCTGGTATCAACCCGCAGGCGATGGTCCAGCTGATGGAGCAGCAGCGCGGCACCATCGTGGACATGTTCAACATGTTCTCCGGTGGCGCGCTGGAGCGCTTCTCGCTGTTCGCCCTGAGCGTGATGCCCTACATCTCGGCGTCCATCGTCGTGCAACTGCTCGGCAGCAGCGTGCCGTCGCTGATCGCGCTGCGCAAGGAGGGTGAATCCGGGCGTCGCAAGCTGACTCAGTACACCCGCTACGGCACGGTGGGACTGGCGATCTTCCAGGCATTTGGCGTGGCGATCGCGCTGCAGCAATCAGGAGCCCAGGGCGGCATCCAGGTGGTATTCAACCCGGGGCCGGCGTTCCTGTTCACTGCGGTCGTAAGTCTGACCGCTGGCACGATGTTCCTGATGTGGCTGGGTGAACAGATCACCGAGCGTGGCATCGGCAACGGCATCTCGCTGATCATCTTCGCCGGTATCGTTGCCGGGTTGCCCGGTGCGATCGTTCAGGTCACCGAATTGGCAACGACTGGCCAGCTCAATCCGCTCAGTGTGATCATCATTGTCGCGATCGTGGCTGCGGTGACGGCTTTTGTGGTGTTTGTCGAGCGCGGGCAGCGAAGAATTACGGTGAACTACGCACGGCGCCAGGGCGGCCGCGCAGCGTTCATGAACCAGACCTCGCACCTGCCCCTGAAGATCAACATGTCGGGCGTGATCCCGGCCATCTTCGCCTCCAGCCTGATCATCTTTCCGGCGACCGCCGCGAACTGGTTC
>DAIMJK010000115.1:0-10298 GCA_036722245.1 Lysobacterales bacterium | reverse complement strand
GCCCATCTGATCGAAGCGGCCTGCGCGATCAAACGGCGGATCGAACAACCGGGTGGACCCAGCAGCAGCCTGCGTCTGGCACTGATCAGCGACCGCCGCGATCTCGGCCGGCGGCTGGTCGCCAATCAGCTGGGGCTGAGTTTCTTCGAACCACCGCTGGATGCCGGCGTGCTGGTGGAGTCACTTGGACTGGCCGGCAGCGATCACGGCAGCAGCCGCATCCTGCTGATCGATGCCGAACGCAACCGCGGTATCGATCAGGCGCGCTGGCTACAGGCTCAGGGCTGTACCGTGCGGATCGTCATCAGCACCGATGAACTGGCCTCGGCCTACGCCGAGTTCCGGCCGAACCTGGTCATTGTCGATGCCGACCTGCCGCAGGGCCACGGGCTCGCGGCGGTACAGGCGGTGCGCGAATGGCCAGGCAGCCTGCATCTGCCGATCGTCGTTGCTGGCCAAAGTCGTGATCTGCGTCAACGTGAGACAGCCATTGCCGCGGGCGCCGACGAGTATCTGATCAAGCCGGTCAAGGCCCGTCATCTGGCCAGCGTGGTGACCAGCCGACTCGACCGGGCCCGCCGCTGGGCCGTCAGCGCGCGTTCCGAGGCTGCGCCTGGCAAGGCCCTGATCACCCGCGGCAGCTTCCTCCAGAAACTGCGTCAGTGGACACCCAGGCGCGAGGCTGGCGTCCTGTTCGTCTATCTGGACACCGCCGACGACCTGCGCCGCCAGTTGGGCTTGATCCACCTGGAAGAGATCGATCGCCTGGTGGCCGAATTGCTGGCAAGCACCCTCGGCGCAGCGGACCTGGTCGGCCAGTTTCAGGACTTCTGCTATCTGGTCGCCGCCGAGCGAGCCGAGCGGCACGAACTGATGGTCCTGGCCGAGGCCGCACGCGAGGTTCTGGCCAAGGCCCGAAGCGTGCTGGCCGGGAAGCGCTGCGAGCTGCGCTGCAGCATCGGCGTAGTGCCGTTGCGCGTAGGTCAGGCGGAAAGCTGTGTCGACCAGGCGCGGGCTGCCGCATTGGCAGCACAGAATCTGGGAGGGGATCGCTGCCTTTGGTTCGATGAGGGCGCCCAGTCCCTCAAGCCGGCCGGACGCGAGGCACGTGCCGGTGCGCTGTTGGCCCGGCCCGAGGATCAACCGGCAACGCTGCTCGGGCAGCCATTGCTGCCGGTCGCTGGACGGGTCGGTGGTCAGTATTTGTTGACTCCCTGCTGGCCGGCCAGTCAGGGCGATCAGGGAAGTCTGTCCTACGCCGACGTGGTCAAGCTGGGCGGTGACCGCAACCGTCTGCTCATGCTCGATCGCCGGCTGCTGGCACAGGCGCTGGACCTGCGTGCCAGCCAGCTCGCACGTGGTCGCCAGTTGCGACTGCTCCACGAAGCCCACCCGGCCCAGCTGGAGGATGCCGCATTCCTGCCGTGGTTGGCGGCCGAACTCAAGCAACGCAAGCTTTCCGGCAGCGGGCTTGCGCTGGTGCTGCCATCGGCGCTGCTGGTCGATAATCTGGAACAGCTGAAGGTGGCTACTGATGGGCTGCATCGGCTCGGTGTGCGGATCGCGCTGGGCGACTTTGGTCGAGACCTTGCGGCGGTGCCCAGATTGAAGCTGGCACCGGTGGATCTGGTCCTGCTGGCACCCGAAGCGGTCAAGGGCGACGCCGGCAATATCGAGGAGAGCACCCTGTGCAGTCTGGTCCGACGCGCCCAGGATGCGAATACTCAGATCGTGGCGCGCGAGATCGAACGGCGGGAAGCGCTGGCCATCGTCGAACGCCTCGGAGTGGACTATGTGCTGTCCAGTACGATCGCCGCACCGACGACCGAGTTCGACTTCGATTTCCGGCGCTGGGCGGGTTGATAGCGGTTGACACCCGAACAGTCGTCAACCCGCCACGGTGTTGGGTTTCAGGCCTGAAAGCCAGATCAAGAGCTTGAGAGCCGCCGCATACGCTGCTTTTGCTCTCGCTGTGCCCTTGAAACCTGAAACCCAAAGCCGCTCTTCCGTAGCCAGCGTCCCATCAGCGCACGAGCACTACTGCCTCGCCGACGAATCGTCCCCGCCCTTCGACTGCTTCGCAATTCGTCGCTCGTGCGCTGTGCCGGCGACGTAACCGATCCGGCTCATTCCCAGCGCGATCACCGACCCGAGCGCGGCAAAACCCGCCAGGGTCAGACCGGCCGAGGTCAGCAAACTGACCATCCAGGCACTGCTGACGTCGCCGAAACGGTAAACGGCGGTATCGATGAAGCCCTTCGCCTTGTAGCGGACTTCGCGATCCAGGCTGGTGTACAGGCTGGCCATCGCCGGCTCGGTCAACGCGAAGCGTCCGGCCCGGGTGATGATCTGGACGGCCGCAAGAATCCAGACCGTCGGCATGAAGTAGAGCGCAAGGAAGCAACCGGCGATCAGCAGTGGCGGGATCAACAATACTCGGCCGGTACCCAGGCGGGCGAACAGCCAGCGCGTCAGACCCAGCTGGGCGACCAGAGTAATGAGGTTGACCCATAGATCGATGCCGGCAAAGAAGGCGGTACGCTCAAGCGGATCGGAGAACGCGGCCTGGACCGCACGTGCCTGCTGCAGATAGATGACCGAGCCGATCAGTACACCGATGAACATCATCAGGGCCAGCGGGCGCAATTCACGCCGCTCCATCACCAGCCTGACGCCGGCCAGGATGCTGCCGCCGATCGGCTGCTCTTGCTCCAACTGCAGCGCTGAGACTTCACGCGCACGTGCAACCGGACCCAGCGCCAGCACGATCAGCAATGCCACCGCGAGCAGGGCGGCGGCGATCAGCATCAGCCCGGACAGTCCGACCATCTCGGCCACACCGCGGGTCAGCAGGGGACCGGCGATCCCGCCGCAGGTGCCGCCGGCGGCAATCACGCCAAACAAGCGCTTGGCCTGATCGCTGTCCCAGACATCGGCCATGAAGCTCCAGAACACGCTGACCGCGAACAGGTTGAACACGCTGACCCAGACAAAGAACACCGGCGCCAGCCAGACACCTCCGGAACCACTGGCCACAATCGACTGGAAGACGAGCAGGCAAACCAGAAAGAACAGATAGACCAGCGGGACGAAGACGCGACGTCGGAAGCGGGCCACCAGCGCACCGTAGACCGGGGTCAACGCGACCATTGCAACGAAGGTAGCCGTGAACAGCCACTGCAGCCGCTCCGGGCCGAAGCTCACGCCCATCTCCTCGCGCAGCGGGCGAACCACGTAGTAGGCGGCGAGCAGAAAGAAGAAATAGGCGAAGGACAAGGCCAGCCGCCAGCGCAGGCGGGCCGGTGGCGCTGCGGTGATCGCGGCCGCCTTGGTCGTCATTGGCATGCCTTCAGGCGGCTGGGACCGCGTGGCTCGGGCGTCATCCAGACGGCCTGACCGCGGTCCCCGGGACGCACATTCTGCCGCTTGCACTCATTCTGAGCAAATCAATTCCGCAGCCTTTTCGCCAATCATGATCGTCGGCGCATTGGTGTTGCCACCGATCAGCGTCGGCATGATCGAAGCATCGACCACGCGCAAGCCGCGGGTGCCGTGCACGCGCAGTCTGGCGTCGACCACGGCCGCCTCGTCGCTACCCATCCGGCAGGTCCCGACCGGGTGATAGATGGTCTCGGCCTTGCGCCGCAAATACCCGATCCGGCCGGCCCGATCACGCACTTCCGCACCCGGATAGAGTTCTCCGCCGTCGTAGTCGGCAAAGGGCGCCTGGGCAAAAATCTCGCGACTGAGTTCGAATCCGCTCAGCAGCACCTCCAGGTCTTCCTCGGCACTGAGGTAGTTGGCCTGAATGGCTGGGGCACTGGCCGGATCGGTGGAACGCAAGCGGATGTGACCGCGCGAGCGCGGCCGCAAACCGCAGACGTGCAGGGTGTAGCCGTCACCCGGCAGGCGATTGCGGCCGTGGTCATCGAGCAGCGCTGGCACGAAATGGAACTGCAGGTCCGGGCGCTGATCGGGCGCGCGAGCACTGCGCGCGAAGCCGCCGGCTTCGGCAATGTTGGAACTACCGATGCCCGAACGGGTGAACAGATACTTCAATGCAATCAGCAGGTCGCTGCTCCGATCGTAGGTGACCGGCTTGCTGCTGCGCTGCAGCAGGCACAGATCCAGATGGTCCTGCAGGTTCTCGCCCACACCAGGCAACAGCACCCGGGGACGTATCCCGACCTCGCGCAGACTGGCTTCGGGCCCGATCCCGCTGAGCATCAACAACTGCGGCGAATTGATCGCACCACCGGCCAGCAGGATCTCCGATCGCACTTCCAGGCGGCGCGTATGCCCGCGCTGGCGGACGTGCAGGGCGCAGGCGCGATCACCGCGAAACTCGATCCGCTCCGCCAGCGTGTGCGTCATCACCTCAAGATTGGAGCGTTTTCGAGCCGGTTTCAGATAGGCACTGGCACTGCTGCAGCGACGGCCATCGCGCTGGGTCACCTGGTAGTAACCCACGCCCTCCTGCTCGGCGCCGTTGAAGTCCTCGCGCCGCCGGTGGCCGGCCGCTGCCGCCGCCTGCAGAAAGACTTCGCTCAGTGGATTGGTGTGACGCAGATCCTGCACCGCCAGTGGGCCACCGGTGCCATGGAAGGCATCGGCACCGCGTTGCTGATCCTGAGAGCGCTTGAAATAAGGCAGCACGTCCGCGTAGCTCCAGCCGTGATTGCCAGCCTCGGCCCACTCGTCGTAGTCACGCGCGTGACCGCGGATGTAGCACATCGCGTTGATCGAACTGGAACCGCCAAGCACCCGACCACGCGGCCAGTACATGCGCCGATTGTTCAGTTGCGGCTCGGGCTCGGTTTCATAGTTCCAGTTCAGATCCGGGTTCTGCACCAGCTTGGCCAGCCCGGCGGGCATGTGGATGAACGGATGCCAGTCCCGACCGCCGGCCTCGACCAGCAGCACACGAACCCGTGGATCGGCACTCAGGCGATGCGCCAGCACACAGCCGGACGAGCCCGCTCCAACGATGATGTAGTCGTACACCTGCTTCCCCTTGACCGTCAGCCCCGCCTATCGTTGCCGGAAGAGCAGCCCGGATGGTTCGTGAACGTGCGTCGCGAGGCCGTCAAGAGCGCGTTGTGGTGCGGCCAGCGGACCGTTTGGCAGTGAATGCGCAAGTAGGCTGACAAACGGGAGCCGACCACGTCACGGCGGGCCCACCTGGTTCAGGGCGGGGTGGCGGCCGCAGTAGCACCCTCATGAAACATCCGGGCGTGTAGAGCGATTACTCCAGGAGTGTAATCGGGTCACCGACGGCGATGGTCGGATCAACGGCGGGCTGCTCCGCGCCGATGCCCTGCATGGGCACGATATTGACCCCGAAACAGGCACCTTCCGGGAACTGCCGCTCGCGCTCCAGCGTAACCAACGGCTCGCGATCAACCGAGCGCTCGCCAGTCGCGGGATCGACCGTGGTGAAAATGCAACGAGCGCAACGACCGGCGACGCGGAACTCCACTGCGCCGATACGGATCCGGCGCCAGCCATCCTCGCCGTAGGCAGGGCTGCCTTCGATCACCAGATTCGGTCTGAATCGCCGCATGTCCAATGGTCGCCCGACCGCCGTCGACAATGCCTCCAGCGAGGAACGACTGGTCAGCAACAACGGATAGGCATCGGCAAAGGACACATGGCCGTCGATCCCCTTGGACGCCAGCGACCGGGCCTCCGGATCGGCCAGATGGACCAGCCGCAGCGGCCGGCCGAAGAACTCGCTCAGCCAGGCGTCGGCTTCAGGCTGAACCGGCACGGCCGCGACCGTGTCCTTCCAGACTGAAACGAACAGCTTGTCGGCCCGCTGAACCGCTGTTGCAATGATGCAGCTCCCATCCGACCTGCTGAGCAGCAGCCCATCCGCGACCGCCTCTGCCCGCAGCAGGACCATGCGCGGCAGCGCCCGGCCGGTGACGAAGCGTCCGCTCGGATCGACCAACATCCAGCGTCGGTCACCAGACAGGCCAAGGTCTTGCACAGCAGCTGCTTGCAGCGACATGCCGGCCGCGGACTTCAGTGGATACGTATAGATCTGCTGAACCAGCGTCATCCACTCACCTGCTGCACGCCTCGGTGCCGTTAGAATACGGCAATGAATTCGACTACGGACCTGACAAAGATCTGGAGCACGTGTAACAGCGGTGTTGAATCCGGCCTCTGCTCTTCCCTGAATCCCGTTTTCAAGCCTTTGCGCCGGACAGTCATCGCGGTGGCAGTGGGCATTGCCCTGCTTCTCAACTCCCCGGTGCAGTCACAAGACAACGGGCATGCAGCGACCTCGATCATCCCGGCGCTGGATGATGCCGCGGCGCAATTGCTGGCGCAGCAGGTGGCCGAAGTGGGGACTGCGATGGTTGCCACCGGTCAAGTCCCGGCGCTGGCCATCGCCATCACCAGTCGCGACCAGATCTGGCTGGCAGAATCCTTCGGCGAGACCGCGGTCGATTCGGCCGTCGGTGTCAACGACACCACCGCCTTCCGGGTAGCGTCGGTGAGCAAGACTTTCACCGCAGCGCTGTTGTCATTGTTGGTGGAGGAACGCTTCCTGCGATGGGGTACGCCACTGGCGGACTATTTGCCGCAGATCCGCTTCAAGGATCCGACCCTCAGCAGCACGCTGACGCTGGAGCAGTTGCTGAGCCATCGGACCGGCCTGCCCCATCACACCTTTGACCTGCGAATCGAAGCCAACGAGGAACTGCATACCCTGGTCCGCGATCTGGACACGGTCACCCCGAAATGTCGACCGGGCGATTGCTATGCCTACCAGAACGTCACATTCACGTTGGCCGGAGTCATCGCCGAAGCATCCACAGGCGACTTTCTCGACGTGTTGATGGCACGCCGACTTTTCATGCCGTTGAGCCTGGAGCAGGCGAGCCTGGGACGCGAGGCGCTGCTGGCCTCGGACAGTTGGGCGCGGCCACACGTGCGCCGCAGCGGTCGCTTGCGCGCAGTCGATCCACTACCGACCTACTACCGGCTTCCCGCCGCGGCTGGCGTCAACGCCAGCGCACTGGATTTGGCCAAATGGATGCAGGCCCTGTTGGGATCACGCCCGGACGTGCTGGGACCCGCGGTACTCGACCAGATGGCCGAGGCCCGGATCGAGACACCTACCGAGATTCGCGGCACCGGCTGGCGCCGCAAGCGGCTGAGCCATGCGGGCTATGGCCTGGGCGTGCGGGTGTTCGAGTATTCCGGCCAGCAACTGGTCTTCCACGCTGGCGCGGTGCAGGGTTATCGCGCGCTGATGGGCGTGATGCCGGAGGCTGACTTCGGGGTGGCCATCGTCTGGAACAGCGAAAGTGGGCTGCCGTCCGCGCTGTTCCCGACCATTCTCGACCGACGTCTGGGGCTGGATCCGGAAATCTGGCTTGACGTCAATCACTTCGGCCATACCGGGCTGGTGCGCGCAGCGCGCTGATGCCGCAGCCGGGCGATCTTGCACACGGCACGGCGGTTGCCCTGATGGTTCAGCGGAAAACGGTGTGTGTACGCCGTCTGCTGCAGCAGTTCTCCGCTCCGTCTATCGATCGAGTGAAAACTCCAGTCGTTGCCGCGCGGACGTGGCCACCGCCTGGCCATTCTCGAGCTTGGGTCGGAACTTCCAGGCCTGCACGGCGCGAACCGCATCGCGGTCGAAGATCCGCTTTGGATCGGCATCCACAACGCGCACGTCAGTGACATCGCCAAACTCGGTGATCGTGAACTCCAGATCCACCCAGCCGGAGACCTGCTGTCTTAGCGCCCGTGCCGGGTAGTTCGGGTTGACTCGCTGGATCAGTTCGACATCCCGATTCTGCGGTGCGGTGGACTGTGCCACCGAGGGTACCGGCTCGGTGGAAGCAACCTGGGTCGGTGGCGGCTCCGCAGGTCTGGCAGGAGCCGGCGCCGGTGCGGGCGCGGCCGCCACCGGTGGCGGCGGTGGCGGAGCGACCGGTTCAGCGGCGGCGACGGACTCCCGACGCGCCTGCGCCTCGGCCTGCTCGCGTTCACGTTCTTCGGCGAGCTGGCGCCTTTCGTCTTCACGCTTGTAGCTGCTCACGCGTTGTTCGAGGGTGGCCAGAACGACGGAGCTCGGCTGAGCGCGCTTGAGCAGCGCCACCGCCCGATCAGCTTCCACATAGTCGCGCGATTCGATCAACTGCTCGGCCATGCCCTGGGCCAGCGGCATCAATTCAAGGATGGCGACCTGAGCGGAAGAGTTCCGAGGCTCGTTTTCGAGCACGCGCAGATAATAGTGGAAGGCATTGTCCTCGCTCGGCGATATCAGGCGATTGTCGGCGACAGCCGAACGTGCGCGATCGAGCAACTGGGCGGTCGTGAGGACTTCTTCCGGCGCATCGGTGCCGTCCTCAGTCGCTGGGTCAACCGTGTCAACGACTGCTTGGGGTGTGCCGGCAGCACCGGTCGGCGCAGCCGGTGTGGGCGCAGGATCCGATCCACCGCAGCCGGCGAGCAGCCAGAGCGATGACAGGACGCATAGCGCCGGAATTCCAAAGAGCGATCGCGCGTGTACGTTTTGCCTTGACATGCTACCCCCTGGGCCTTGCCGAAACCGGCCCGAATATTGCGTTCCGTCTGAAGATTAACACGGAAGTCACACCAGTCACGCTCACCAGTTGTCACGAATCCATCACTCTCCAACGAGGCATCAGGGAGGTGCGGTCAGGGCGCTGATGCAGTTCCGATTGTTGTCCAGAACATAGGGTGGCAGCGAAGGCAGAAAGCGGAAACTCCTGCAATTGTCGGTACCAAAGGGGTTCCAGCGCACCTGCTCGGAGAATGCCAGCCTGATCGGCCGCGACGGCAGCTGACTGAACAGCTCCTCCCACAGGACCAGAGCGCCGCTGCTGCCGGTCTTGCCCGAGCTGCTGTTGTCGTCGTTGCCGATCCAGACCACACCCAGATGTTCGCCGGTAAAGCCGGCATACCAACTGTCGCGCAAGTCGTCGCTGGTCCCGGTCTTGCCGGCCGAGTCGACCGCGATCCGACCGTCGCGGGTGAGCCGCTCGGCTGTACCGCGGACGGTAGTGTCCACCAGGGCCAGGGTGAGCAAGCGGATCACCTCGACCTGCGACGGCACGCCAGCGCGTAGCGGGACCCGGCTCAGCACTTCCCCCTGTCGATCCAGTACCGCCCGCAGCGGCGTCAGCGGCAGCACCCGACCGCCACTGGCCAGCGCCTGATAGAGCTGGGCGACCTGCAAGGGCGAGAGCTCGACCGCGCCGAGCAAGGCCGATGGCAGCGGTTCGCCGATCGGCACGCCGAGGTTGGCGAGCAGCTCGCCGAAGGCCGGCAATCCCAGTTCCATTCCCAGTCTCGCGGTAGCCTGATTGTAGGACCGGGCCAGGGCATCGATGAGCAGTACCTCGCCATGCGCCTTGCGGTCGTAGTTGCGCGGCTCCCAACGTTGACCGCTCGGCAGGCGATAGCTGACCGCGGC
The DNA here is from genome assembly GCA_036722245.1 of Lysobacterales bacterium. Classification (GTDB taxonomy): domain Bacteria; phylum Pseudomonadota; class Gammaproteobacteria; order Xanthomonadales; family SZUA-5; genus JAWLAT01. The sequence continues at coordinate 835 of DAIMJK010000115.1, read as the reverse complement.
ATCAGAGACCTTGCTGGCCAGGTTGTAGCGCTGCGGTTGAGACAGGGCAAGCAGGTAGACAAAGGGCTTGAGTAGAGAACCGACCTGACGCTGAGCCGTTACCGCGCGGTTGAAACCCGGCATTCGTGGTTGACGGCCACCAACCAGTGCAAGGATCTCGCCATCGGCCGCGCGCGTGAGCACCACTGCGGCTTCCAGGCTGCCGTCCTTGTCGACCCGCGCCATGCCCGATTCGATCGCTCGCTCGGCCAGTCGCTGAGCATAGGGATCGAGAGTCGTGAGTACCGTCAGTCCGGCACTGGCCAGTGCCTCGGCGGGGTACTCCCGGATCAGCTGGCGCTGGACAAGGTCGATGAAGGCGGGGTGCCGCTCGCGCGCCGCGGCGGGTCGGGGCGCGATGCCCAGCGGCAAGGCCTGAAAGCGTTCTCGGCTGGGCTCATCGATCAGTCCGGTCTCGGCGAACTGGCGCAGCACCAGGTTGCGCCGACTCATCGCCCGTTGCGGGTGGCGCCTTGGATCGTACAGCGACGGTCCCTTGACCATTCCGACCAGCAATGCGTGCTCGGCAGGCTCGAGCTCTTCCAGTGACCGGCCGAAATAGAACTCCGCGGCCGCTCCGAATCCCTGCACGGGTCTGCTCCCCAGCTGTCCGAGATAGACCCTGTTGAGGTAGGCCTCAAGAATCTGGCCCTTGTCGAACCGGGCATCAATCACCAGTGCCAGGCCCATCTCCTTGAGCTTTCGACGCAGCGTGCGTTCGCGTGTGAGCAGCGTGTTCTTGACCAGCTGCTGGGTCAGGGTGGACCCGCCCTGGACCAGATCGCGGGAGCGCAGG
>DAIMJK010000114.1:0-10317 GCA_036722245.1 Lysobacterales bacterium | reverse complement strand
CCAGAGCCCGAGCCCGAGCCAGAGCCAGAGCATCGCAAGCAAGCTCCCTCCTGCAAAGAGCAAGAGCTTTGCCAGCAGGCTGGCTCCTACGGGAGCAAGAGCATGAGACTCACAGCATCATTTTGACTCGCACCCGATGGGCCGGGTGCCCGTGCGCTCAGAGGCCGCTTGCCAGTATCATCCGCGGCCGGTCTGCTGTTGTGAGCTTCTTGTGTTCGAACTGTTGAAAGTTGGCGGTCCTGTGATGATCCCGCTGCTGATGGCCTCGGTGCTGGCCATCGGTATCGTGCTGGAGCGGTTCTGGACCTTGCGTCGCAGCGCGGTGCTGCCGCCGGGGCTGGGTGAGGAGGTGCGGGCCTGGGCGCGTTCGCCGAAGCTTGATCCGGCCCATCTGAAGAAGCTGCAGAGCAATTCGCCGCTGGGCGAGGTGCTGGCCGAGATCCTGCTCCACCGCAGCCGCTCGCGCGATGTGATGCGGCAGAAGGCCGAAGAGGTCGGGCGTCAGGTGGTGCATCAGATGGGGCGCTTCCTGAATGCGTTGGGCACGATTGCGACGATTTCGCCGCTGCTCGGCCTGCTCGGTACGGTCATGGGCCTGATCCGGATGTTCCTGGTCATCACCACCGAAGGCATCGGCGATGCGAACAAGCTCGCCGGGGGTATCGGCGAGGCACTGGTGGCGACCGCCAGCGGCCTGGTGGTGGCGATCTTCGCCTTCTTCTTCCATCGATTGCTGCGCGGCATCGTGCTGAGCCTGGGTGTGGCGCTGGAGCGCGAGGCGATTCTGCTGATCGATTCGCTGGAGCGCCCGGCTGCCGAGACGCCGGCGGTCAACCCGACGGTGCGGGCGGTCCGATGAGATTCGCCGAGGAAGTCCAGGACGAGCCGGAGATCAACCTGATCCCGTTGATCGATGTGATCCTGGTGTTGCTGATCTTCTTCATGGCGACCGCGACCTTCGATGAGCAGACGCGGATGAAGCTGCTGCTGCCACAGGCGAGCGAGGATCAGGTGCAGACCGACCGCACCGACGCGCTGGTGATCCAGATCAGCGAGGATGGCCGTTTCTACGTGGCCTCCAACGAGGTGCTGAATGCCCAGGTGGATACGCTGAAGGAGGCGCTGCAGCGCACTGCCGGCGAGAATCGCAATCAGGGCGTGATCGTCCGCGCCGATGCGCGCGCCGAGCATCAACTGGTGGTCACCGCGCTCGATGCGCTGGGTCAGCTCGGCTTCGAGCAGGTCTCGATCGCGACGGTGAGGGTAGCCGCGGGGGCGGAATGAGCGGCCTGGAACTGCGGCCGACTCGACCGGCCGGGGAGACCTGGCGCCGCTTGCTGCGTCACGCCCGGCCGTACTGGCCGCTGGCGCTGGCGGCGCTGATCGGCATTGTGCTGGAGGCGGGTGTCGCGACCGCCTTCACCTGGCTGCTCAAGCCGATGCTGGACGAGGTCTTCGTCGAGCGCGACGCTGAACTGATCGCCTGGCTGCCGTGGGTGATCCTGGTGCTGTTCGCGGCCCGTGGTGCCGGCCTGTTTCTGGGCGACTATTCGGTCGCGCGGATCAGCCGCAGTGTCATTCGCGATCTGCGCCAGGCCTGCTTTGACCGCTATCTGGCGCTGCCATCGGGCTATTTCGCGCGCCATCCCAGTGGCGAGCTGAGCGCGCGCCTGACCTACCACGTCGAGCAGGTCGGCCAGACCTGCACCGAGGGTGTCAAGATCATGATTCTGGACGGCCTGACCGTGATCGGGCTGGTCGGCGTGATGTTGTACTGGTCGGTGTCACTGACCTTGATGGTGCTGCTGATCGGACCGCTTATCGGCTTTCTGGTCGCCTATGTGGGGCGTCGCTACCGGCGCATCTCCAGGCGCGTGCAGGCGTCGATGTCGGACGTGGCGCAGCTGGCGCAGGAATCGGTCCAGGCCGAGCGCGAGATCAAGATCTACGCCGCCCAGTCGTTGTTCGGGCAGCGCTTCGCGGCGACCAACCGGCACCATTTTGGTGGTCAGATGAAGATCGCCACGACCAACGCGCTGAGCACCGCGACGGTGCAGTTCCTGGCCGCACTGGCGCTGGCCCTGGTGATCCTGATGGCGACCCAGCCAGGACGGCTGGAAAGCCTGAGTCCGGGCGCCTTCATGTCCTTCATCAGTGCGATGCTGCTGATCCTGCCTTCGCTCAAGCGGCTGACCACGGTGCAGGCGATGATCGGGCGCGGACTGGCGGCGGCCGAGAGTGTGTTCGATCTGCTCGACGAGCCGGCCGAAGCCGACAGCGGTGGCAAGGCGCTGGATCGCAGTCGCGGTGAGCTGGAACTGCGGCAGGTGACGATGCGCTACGAGTCCGATCGGGCGCCGGCGCTGGACGCGGTCGATCTGCGCCTGGCTGCCGGCACGGTGACGGCGCTGGTCGGCCGCTCGGGCAGTGGCAAGAGCACGCTGGCGGCCTTGCTGGCGCGTTTCCACGAGCCGCAATCGGGCCAGATCCTGCTCGACGGTCAGCCGCTGGCCTCCTATGCGCTGGCGGATCTGCGCCGCCAGATCGCACTGGTCAGTCAGCATGTGGTGCTGCTCGACGACAGCATCGCGGCAAATATTGCGCTGGGCAGTGGCGGAATGGCCAATCGGCAGCAGATCGAGGCGGCGGCGCAGGCCGCGCATGTGCTGGAGTTCGCGCAGCAACTGCCGCAGGGGCTGGATACGCGGATCGGCGAGAACGGGGCACAGCTGTCGGGCGGTCAGCGTCAGCGCATCGCACTGGCGCGAGCGATCCTGAAGGACGCACCGATCCTGATCCTGGACGAGGCCACTTCGGCGCTGGACAACGAGTCCGAGCGGCTGATCCAGGCCGCACTGGCGCAGATCACCCGCGACCGTACAACGCTGGTCATCGCCCATCGATTGAGCACGGTGGAGCAGGCCGACCGGGTCGTCGTGATGGAGGCCGGTCGGATCGTCCAGCAAGGCAGCCACGCGGAACTGCTGGCCGCCGGTGGTGCCTACGCGGCGCTTTATCACTCGCAGCTGGCGGACTGACCGCGTGGGTTGGCCACGCCGCCAGCTGGAGCGGAGCCTGAACGCCATCTGGTATGGCCGCCGCCGGCCGTGGCCTGGCCTGGCGCTATTGGAGAAGCTCTACATCCGTCTGCGCGAGCGACGCATCAGTGCGCGCGATGCCAATCCGCCGACGCCGCTGGCGCTGCCGGTGATCGTCGTTGGCAACATCACCGCCGGTGGTGCGGGCAAGACGCCGTTGGTGCTGGCGCTGATCGAGGGGCTGCGACGGCAGGGCTGGCGACCGGGCGTGGTCTCACGTGGTTATGGTCGCAAGGCTCGCGGGCTGCGTCGGGTCTGCGCCGATTCGACCGCCGAGCAGGTCGGCGACGAACCGCTGTTGCTGCATCGTCGCAGTGGCGCGCCGGTCGTGGTTGGTAGCGACCGGCGCGCCGCGGCGCAGGCGCTGCTGGCCGGCGGCGAGGTCGATCTGATCCTCTCCGACGACGGCCTGGAGCACTGGAATCTGCCGCGTCAACTGGAGATCGTCGTGATCGATTCCAAAAGGGGCTTTGGCAACGGCAGGTTACTGCCGCTGGGGCCGTTGCGCGCACCAGCGGCCCGCACACTGCGCGCCGATCTGCTGGTCAGCAATCGCGGTGAGTGGCCGAACGCCCATGAGATGACGCTGCAGCCGGTCATGCTGCGGAGCCTGGATGGCGCCGAGCAGTCGTTGGACTGGTTGCGCGGTCGGCGCATCCGAGCCGCCGCCGGGATCGCCCTTCCGCAGCGCTTTTTCGATACGCTGCAGGCTCTGGGCGCCGAGTTGGTAGAGGCGCACGAACTTTCCGATCATGCCGATGCTGCCGAACTCGGCCAGACCCTGCTGCGATCGACAGACTACCCCTGGCTCATTACCGAGAAGGACGCGATGAAACTGGTCCCGCACGAGCGTTTCGGCGACGTCCATGTCCTGACCGTCAGCGCGCAGCTGCCCGGGCGCTTCTGGCAGGCCCTGCAGGTTGCGCTCGAGGCACGCGGCCTGGCACCGCGGGCGGCCCTCACCCCGCCCTGATCCGGAATCCGGCGCGCCGTCGGTCATCCTGTACTCACAACCACAGCCACTGAGATATGTCCGAAGTCGTCATTGCCATCCCCGCCCGTTTTGGCTCCAGCCGTTTGCCTGGCAAGCCGCTGCGACTGCTTGCCGGCGAGCCACTGATCGCCCATGTGATCCGTCGGGCGCAGGCCCTGGGTCGGGTCCGAGTCGTCGTGGCTACCGACGACATGCGCATCGCCGAGGTCGCCGAGCGGATGGGTGTTGAGGCCTGTTTGACCCGCGCCGACCATGTCAGCGGCAGCGATCGCTTGGCCGAGTGTGCCGACCGTCTGGGCCTGGCGGACGACACGATCCTGGTCAACCTGCAAGGCGATGAGCCGCTGATGCCGCAGGCCTGCCTTGCGCAAGTGGCCAAGGCTCTGCTCAAACATCCGGAGGCCGCCATTGCCACACTGGTCGAGCGGATCAGTGAGGCCGAGCAACTGTTCGATCCGAACGTGGTCAAGGTCGTCTGCGACCGAGCCGGTTTTGCGCGCTATTTTTCGCGCGCGCCCATTCCGTACGCACGCGACGCCTTCGCGCTGACCCAGGCCGAACTGCCCAGAGGGCTGCCGGCGCTGCGCCACATTGGTCTGTACGCTTATCGGGTCGGTGCGCTGCGGCGTTTCACGGCCTTGCCGCGATCGCCGCTCGAACACTTCGAGTCGCTGGAACAGTTGCGAGCGCTCGAACACGGCTTGCCGATCGTGGTCGAGTTGGCGGCCGAGCCGGTGCCGGCCGGGGTCGATACCCAGGCCGATCTGTTCCGGGTCGCCGGTCAACTCGGTGGGGCCAGCCTGCCGGCCAGTGCCGATGCCAATCCGGCCGATGTCGCCGCGACGGTTCCGGCGGCTGGCGCCAAGCGCCAGTTGCGACTGGCCTTTGTCTGCATGGGCAACCTGTGCCGCTCGCCGCTGAGCGCCGCGGTGGCCCAACGCGAGGCAGAACGGCGCGGCCTCGGGCGCTTTGTGGAAGTGGCCTCACGCGGCACCCACGCCTCATCCAGCAGTCCACGCGCAGATTTGCGGGTGCAGGCGCTGGGCCGGGCGCAAAGGCTGGATCTGAGCGGTCATCGGGCACGTCGCCTGAGCTTGCAGGACTTTCATGAATTTGATCTGCTGCTGGCCCACGACGACGAGAATCTGGCCTACATGCAGGCCGGTTGCCCGCCGGAATTGCGCAGTCGGGTCCAGCGACTGATGGATTTTGCGCGTGGCAGTGGCTTTGAAGATGTCCCGGACCCGTATCATGGGGACCACGAGGATTTCATGATCGCCTATCAGCGTATCGTGCTGGGCGTGCGCGGCCTGTTCGACTGGATCGAACAGCGCGCGCGCAAGCGCTGACCGGCTGACGTTGCAGGGGAGACAGATGGATCACAATGGCCAGGCTTTGTATTTGCACGAATGGCCCGAAGGGCTGGACTGGGTCAATACCGACGAGACCCCGCGTCTGACCGATCTGCGCGGCAAGGTCGTGTTGCTGGTGTTCTTCAATGGCTCGGTGGTGCACGGACAGCAGTTGCTGGAAGAGCTCCGGCCGTTGATGAGCCGCTATCACGACGGACTGGCGCTGATCGGCATGCACACGCCGAAATATGCCCATGAAACACAGGATGCGGTGGTGCTCAAGGCAGTCAATCGCCTGCATGTGCGTTTTCCGGTCGCCAACGACAAGGAGTTCATCGCCTGGCGCCGCTTTGCGGTGAACGCCTGGCCGACCACGGTGATCCTGGATTGTGAAGGCCGTATCGTCGCCAGCTTCCCGGGGTGTGGCCGGATTGGTGAGATCGAAGCGCGTATCGAGACCCTGCTCGATCAGGCGGGCCTGGCCGATCTGCGCAACTACGAAGCCTTGCCGTCGGCGCGCAAGCCCGAACCGCGCAAGGCGCTGAGCTTCCCCAGCGCGATCGTGGCCGGTGAAAATCACCTGTACATCGCCGACAGCGGCATGAACCGGATCCTCGAAGTCAGTTTTGACGGGCATGTCACGCGCACCTTTGGATCCGGCAATGCCGGCCTGTGGGACGCCAAGGCCAGTGAAGCCGGCTTCAACCGGCCGCAGGGCATGGCGGTGGTACGCGACCAGCTTTTCGTCGCCGACACCGGCAATCACGCAGTGCGTCGGATCAAGCTGGGCACCGGCAATGTCGAAACCCTCTGTGGCACCGGCAAGATGGCCGACGCGCGTTCGCTCGAACTGGGCGTGCCGAAACTGACCGCGCTGGCATCGCCGATGGACGTTGCGGCGCACCAGGAGTGCTTGTACATCTCGGTGGCCGGCTTCCAGCAGATCCTGTCGCTCGATCTGGGGCGGGACCGCTTGAGTGTGTATGCCGGCAATGGCCGCGAGGATCTGGCCGATGGCAGCGGAAGCTTCGCCAGCTTTGCCGAACCCTGCGGTTTGAGTGTCGGCCGTGACAGTCTGTTCGTGGCCGATGCCGGCAACTCGGCGCTGCGCGCAATCCGCTTCGGCGATAGCCGGGTCCAGACCCTGCTCGGCCTGGGACCCTTCGATTTCGGCGATGTCGACGGCAATGCCACGCTGGCGCGGCTGCAACATCCAATGGCCCTGCATATGGACGCGGCGCGTGGACTGGTCTGGATCTGCGACAGCTTCAACAACAAGCTCAAGGTCTACGCACTGGCCAAGGGTGAGGTCAAGAGCATCAATCTGAAGTACGCCCTGATCGAGCCGATGGGCGTGTGCGTAGCGCGTGATGCAGTCTGGATCGCCAATACCGGCGGGCACGAGGTGCTGCGGCTGGACCTGAAGGGCGGCAAGCTCTCGCGCCTGCCAGTTGGGGATGGCTGAGCAGCCGACGCCGAAATCGCCCGCGCCGGCACGGTCCCAGACCAGCGACGAGGCGGCCGAGTCCACGGCGGACTTCGATGGCCGCGACTATGCTCGCCGCTTGACTCGCGGTCCGGGCGTTTACCGGATGATCGATACGGCCGCGGCGGTGCTCTATGTCGGCAAGGCGGCCAATCTGCGCAAACGGGTCGAGAGCTATTTCGCCCGCACGCCGAATGATCCGCGGATTGCGACGATGGTCGCCCAGGTGGCGGCGATGGAGGTCATCGTCACCCGTACCGAGGGCGAAGCGCTGCTGCTCGAAGCACAGCTGATCAAGTCGCTCAAGCCTCGTTACAACATCGACCTGCGCGACGACAAGAGCTATCCCTACATCCACCTGAGCGAGCACGAGTTTCCGCAGCTGGGCTTCTATCGTGGCTCCAGGGCGCGGCCAGGCCGCTTCTTCGGGCCCTTCCCGAGCGCCCACGCAGTGCGTCTGACCCTCAATCATCTGTATCGGCTGTTTCGTATCCGCCAGTGCGAGGACAGCGTCTACAAACATCGTTCCAGACCGTGTCTGCAGCACCAGATCGGGCGTTGCAGCGCGCCCTGCGTGGGCCTGATCGATGCCGCCAGCTATGCTCGCGACTTGCGCCATGCCGAGTTGTTCCTGCAGGGCAGGGCGGAAACGCTGCTGGCCGAGTTGGGGCAGGAGATGGAGACGGCGGCGGAGGCGTTGGAGTTCGAGCGTGCGGCGATCCTGCGCGATCAGCTGTCCAGTCTGCAGAAGGTGCTGTCGAACCAGTTCGTGCAGGGCGAGCGCGGCGAGCTGGACGTGGTCGTAGTCTGGGTCGCCGACGGTCAGGCGTGCATCGAAGTGCTGTATTTCCGCGGCGGACTGAGTCTGGGCAATCGCAGTTACTTCCCCCGTTCGGCCGGCAGTCTGGCCCCGGCCGAAGTCCTGCGCGCCTTCTTGCTGCAGCACTACCTGCAGGTACCGCCACCGGCCGAGTTACTGCTCAGTCATGCGATCGAGGACCAGGCCGCGCTGGCACAACTGCTCACCAGCACGCACGGGCAGCGGGTCAGGCTGATCGACCGCCCACGTGGTGATCGGGCGCGCTGGGTCGACATGGCCTTGCGCACGGCCGCGGCCGCGCTTGAGGCCAGAGTCGCCGATGCCGCCTCGACCGCCCGCCGCTTCGATGACCTGCAGACGCTGCTGGAATTGCCGAGCATCGAGCGCATCGAGTGTTTCGATATCAGTCACACCCAGGGCGCCCAGACCGTCGCCAGCTGCGTCGTATTCGGTCGCGAGGGGCCGATCAAGAATGACTATCGACGCTTCAACATCAACGGCATCACCCCCGGCGACGACTATGCCGCAATGCGCCAGGCGTTGCTGCGGCGCTTCAGGCGCCTGCGCGAAGGCGAAGGCAAGGCACCCGACCTGCTGCTGATTGACGGCGGCCGCGGCCAGCTGGCGCAGGCCAGCGAGGTGCTGGCCGAACTGGAGCTGGACACGCTGGCCTTGCTGGGCGTGGCCAAGGGCGAGGAGCGTCGTGCCGGCGAGGAAAGCCTGTGGCGGCCAGGCGAGGCGGCACCCCTGCGCCCGCCGGGCCATCGACCGGCGGCGCTGCTGATCCAGCAGGTTCGCGACGAGGCCCACCGCTTTGCGATCAGCGGCCACCGCGCCCGCCGCGGCAAACAGCAGACCCAATCCGTGCTCGATGGGATCGCTGGCATCGGCGACAAGCGCCGCCGGGCCCTGCTGCAAAGCTTCGGCGGTCTGCGCGGCCTGGAACGTGCCGGCGTGGAGGAGCTGATGCGGGTAGACGGCATCAGCCGGGCGCTGGCCGAGCGGATTTACGAGAAGTTGCATGGGTGAGGAGCAGGGCTGAGGGTTGAGGGTGTACGGCCGGGCTGAGGGGTCAGAAGAGCAAGGGCCCAGGGCCCAGGGCCCAGAAGAGCCAAAGGGCTGGGCGTGGGCCCATGATCAGGGCGCAATGGAACCCCGAGTTGCACTCGGGCGCAAAGGAACCCCGAGTTGCACTCGGGCCGATCGCAGCGCAAGGGAACCCCGAGTTGCACTCGGGCAGCTCGCAGCGCAAGGGAACCCCGAGTTGCACTCGGGCAGGTTGCAACGCACCGCTTGCTTCGCCTGCAGCCTTGGCTCAAGCAAGAACGCCCGCACCCCGAAGGGGCAGGGGCGTTCCAGTCGTTTTGGAGGCCAGGGTCGGAATCGAACCGGCGTTCACGGCTTTGCAGGCCGCTGCATGACCACTCTGCCACCTGGCCGAGGCGGCGGGCCCTGGGCGGGCCCTCAACCCGGTGGAAACCCGGGTCTTTAAACGACATGACCCCGGCTTGCCGAGGTCATGCCTGTCAAACTGGAGCGGGAAACGAGACTCGAACTCGCGACCCCGACCTTGGCAAGGTCGTGCTCTACCAACTGAGCTATTCCCGCTTGGGAGCCGCGCAGTTTAAGACTTCCGGGCCGCATGTCAAGCTTTGGCGGCGGTGTTCGTGCTCGCGCAGTGATGCTCCTGCTCTTGCTTTTGCGCCAGCCTGCTGGCGTAGCTCTTGCTCTCGCATTGTTGGAGCCGCGGCCGCCGGCGCGAACGGGACCGGGGTAAAGATCGCGGCCGTACGCGCGCCGGGACCGCGCTACTTCCATGTTGGCGGCTGTGCGCTTCGAACCAACGCCAAAGCTCGCCTTCGCGATCGCCTGCAAGCAGCCTCCTACTGGTCACGTGTGGCCGCTACAATGCTGCGCTGCAATGTGAAGGAGTGGATGGATGGAGGAGGACTTCACCAACCGGACTTTCGATGAGATCGAGGTCGGGCACAGGGCGACGGTGATGCGGGTGCTGTCGCTGACCGAGGTCGAATCGCTGGTCATGGTGTCGGGCGATATCGATCCGTTCCATCTGGAACCGCTGGCGGGTCGGGCGCAGCCGGAGATGGTGGCCGAGGCGATCGGTGCCGAGGCGATCATTTCGGCGCTGATCAACCGACGTCTGCCGGGGCCGGGCGCTGTCATCCTGGCGCAGGAACTGCAGTTTGAAGGGCTGATCCGGGTCGGCGACGAGCTGAGCGCCGAGATCGTGGTCCGTTCGCGCGAGCCGGCGACCAAGCAACTGGTGTTCGACTGTCGGGTCACGCGGGGTGAGGAGGTGTTGCTGCATGGCAGCGTCACGGTGCGGGCGCCGACCGAACGCATTCACTACTCCAATCTGGCGCCACCGCATCTGTCGGTCCGTCACAACGACGCCTTCGCCAAGCTGCTGCGGCGCTGTGAGGGGCTGCCGCCGGTGCCTTGTGCGGTTGTCCATCCGTGCGATCCGGCCTCGCTGGAGGGTCCGCTGGAGGCGGCCCGACGCGGCTTGATCGTGCCGGTGCTGGTGGGGCCAGAGGCAAAGATCC
>DAIMJK010000113.1:0-10328 GCA_036722245.1 Lysobacterales bacterium | reverse complement strand
AAACCAAGGCCATCGACGGCCTGTACTTCGCCGGCCAGATCAATGGCACCACCGGTTACGAGGAAGCCGCCGCGCAGGGACTGATCGCGGGACTGAATGCGGCGCGTGAGGCGCGCGATCTGGCCCCCTGGTCGCCACGCCGCGACCAGGCTTACATCGGCGTGCTGATCGACGATCTGATCACCCAGGGCACCACCGAGCCATACCGTATGTTCACCTCGCGCGCCGAGTACCGGCTGCAGCTGCGTGAGGACAATGCCGACCTGCGCCTGACCGGGATCGGCCGCGAGCTCGGGCTGGTCAGTGACGCGCGCTGGGATGCCTTCGCGCGCAAGCGCGAGGCCATCGCCGGCGAGGTCGAGCGGCTGCGCGGTCTGTGGGCCAGTCCCGGCAACGCGCTGGGGCAGCGCCTGGGCGGGTTACTCGGCCAACCGCTGGGACGCGAGAGCTCGGCCTTCGATCTGCTCAAGCGCCCCGAGCTGGACTACGCGCGATTGATGAGTGTCGAAGGCATGGGCCCGGGCCAGAGCGATCCGCAAGTCAGCGAGCAGGTCGAGATCCAGTCCCGCTACGAAGGCTACCTGGCCCGCCAGCAGGTCGAGATCGAACGCAACCAGCGCCACGATGAACAGCCCATCCCGTGTGATTTCGACTACCGCCAGCTCAGCGGCCTGTCCGCCGAGGTACTGCAGAAGCTGGAAGCCGTCCGCCCTGCCACCCTCGGCCAGGCCGGCCGCATTGCCGGCGTCACCCCGGCGGCAGTGTCGTTGTTGTTGATCGGGTTGCAGCGGCAGCCGCTGGCGCGGGCGGGATAGCTGGTCCAGCTCGAAGCGGAACTGCCCATCGCGGCCGACCGACGGATGCTTTTCGGGCATGAACGGCGGCGGCTCCAACTTCCTCAAGATCTGCTCCAGGTTCGATCAAGCCTGCGGCGCTCCCATGCGCGGATAGTGACGGCTCGGACCATGGGGAAAGCCAGTGCCAAACATCTTGACCCGCATTGCTCACGCGCACTTTGGACCTCGGCGGGGTCAGCCGGGGGCCGCCACAACGCCCGCCGCGGCGCCGAGAGTCATGGAGGCCAGCCCGCTGCTCGGAATCGTCCTGCTGCTCAGCCTCGCCTTGCCGGCCGGCGCAACACCGACGCTGTTGCTGGTCGGCGACAGCTGGGCCGAATTCATGCGCTTTCACGGCAGTATGAATCAGGTCTTTACGGCCAATGGCCATCCGGAGATCGAGGCAGTCGGCGAGCTGACCAGCATCGGCGGCACCACCGCGGCGTTCTGGGCCGAGCCGCCGCAGCTGGCCTTGATCGATGCCGAACTCACCGCCCAGCCGGACATCCGGTGGCTGCAGTTGACCGTCGGCGGGAATGACTTCGGTGCCGGCCTGGCCGGGGGCGGTTGGCATTCCGGCCTGGACCCGACTGCGACACAAGCGCTGTTCGATCAGATTGCGACCGATGTGGCGACGATCGTCGACCATCTGCTGGCGCAGCACCCGGATCTGATCATCGTGCTGAGCCTGTACGACTACCCGAATCTGGTCGAATCGCTGACCCTGGGTCTGGCCGGGACCTGCACGAGCTTCTGGAACAACGTCGGCCAGCCCGACAGCTTCACTTACAACAGTGCATTGACAGCCTTCACCCTGCGGCTGGCGCAACTGGCCGAGAGCCGGCCACGCTTGCACCATGTCAGCCATCTCGGCCTGATGCAGTTTCATTTCGGCTTTCCCGATCAGGGTATCGCGCCGGGCGATCTGCCGCTGCCGGGCGATCTGCAGCGGCCCAGCCCGATCGAATCGATGCACGAGCAGCAGGACTGCGTGCATCAGTCCCAGGCCGGCTATCTGGCGATCGCCGAACGCCTCTATCAGCAGGTTTACGCCAACTTGCTGGGGCCCATATTCAGCGACGGCTTTGAGCTCAGCACGCCGGGCGTGATCGACGCGCAGGGTCACGGCTACTCCAGCGTGCGCATCGGCAACCAGCTGTGGCTGGCGCAGAACTTGCGCACGGTGGTCGCCGACAGCTGGAGCTACGCCGACGACCCTGAGCACGATCCGGTCTACGGCCGGCTCTACAACCAGGCCGCAGCGATCAATGCCTGCGCTGCGCTGCCCGGCTGGCGCCTGCCCAGCGACAGCGACTGGATGCAACTGGAGCTGCAGCTGGGCATGGACCCGGCCGAGTTGCAACTGGATTGGTCCCAGACCGAGTTTCGCGGTGACGACGAGGGCGGCCAACTGAAGCAGATCGGCACCGTACTGTGGCAAGCGCCCAACGCCGGCGCCACCGATGCGCACGGTTTCGGGGCGCTGCCGGGCGGCTTTCTCGGCGTCGGTGGCGGCTACGACAGCCTGGGTCGCGACGGCCGTTACTGGAGCACCGGCGCCAGCCGCTACTTCCGCTCTGATCGAGCCCATCTGAACCGCTATTTCGGCAGTCCGGAGTACGGCTTCTCGGTGCGCTGCATGCGTGATGACTGAAGCCACCCACCACAAAGGAAATCCACCATGTCGAAGGTCACAACGTGCCTCCACGGCCTGCGGCTCCCAGCCTCATGTGCACTGGTGGCGGCGATACTCGCCAGTTTCCCGCTGTTGTCCGGTTGCGCCCCGCAGGCCGTCGGTCATTTGGACCTGCTGGCGCTGCGCTATCAGGACCAGTTCCGGCTTGATCGCCAGCCGCTGAGCCAGGTCCAGCGCAATGCCCCGGTCGGAGGCCCCTACCACAATGACCGCGATCAACCGGCCCTGCCGCTGAGTCCGGCCCTGCCCGCCGACCTGATTGGCCACCTGATGCAGAGCGACTGCCTGTGGTCCGCCTACGACCCGGTCGAGCAGCTGGGTGACAGCATGCGGCTGAACTGGGAGGGTGTACTGACCATGCTCTTTTTCTTTCCTGAACAAGAAGTCATCGGGCCGGTTGAGCTTGCGATGTGTCGCCTGAACGATCCGGTCAGCGGCGGCGAAGTTCTGGTTCGGGCGCAGGGCCTGCAAGCCGGCAGCGGCTTCGCCGCCCTTCACGAGGACGGCACGATCAGCGTCAGCGAGCGTGCCGAGTCGCTGGGCGGGGCGCATCTCATATTTTTCAGCAAACCCGGCGAGGTTCGCTTCAGCGGAGAGGCGCGGGACTTTCTGCACTCCAGTGGTGCCTTTCTCACCGCCATGGCGCCAGCGCTTGGCGCCGAGGATCCTTTTGGGGTGTGTACGCTGGGCCCCACCAGCGTCGACATGCAGGGGCTGACGGCAACGCCGCTGGATCGGCCGGTGGTGCTGGCGCCGGGTGTCCAGGGGCTGGACTGCCTGGGTACGGAGCTGGGTTCGCTGGTGTTGTGCGCGGACAATTGCCGCTGGCGGCCGCAGCACGACAGCGCGCTGGTGCTGAGCGGCGCAACGAACATTCAACAAGTTACCGACAAGGCGATTGCCCCGCACCTGAAGGTGGTGAGCGGGTCGCGCAGCATCCGCCGGCGCATGCAGGCGCAAGGCGATCTGCACAGTTGGAGCACGCCGGAACTGGGGCCTGCGGGTCCGGGTCGGCGCTGGCGCGAGAACTTTCTGCCCACGGTGCTGGCGACCGAGGCGCGGCTGGTCGCCCTCGACGCCGCGGGGCAGCCACTGCCCGTTCCGACGACGGCAAGTGTGCTGTGCCTGCGGGATGACCCGGGCCAGGCCAGTTGCCGCCTGCGCTGCGAAGCCGAGCCGGGAGCGCCCGGCGCATTCAACCTGCTCGATCGTTGCTTCAATCCACGGGTGCAGAGCTACGAGCTCCGCTCCATGACGCCAACCTATGACGTTGAGGCCCTTGAGGCCGGCTTGGTCGAGCGGCCCCTGCATTGGTCGGTCGATCTGAGCTCCGCGCCGCTGCCAACGGGTGCTGCGCTCTACATCGAATTCACCCTGCTCAACATCGGCCAAACGCGCGCGGGCCTGATGGCCGAGCCGGCCGGTATGAACTTCGGTCCGCTGCGCATTGCGCAGCTGCGGCATGCCCAGGCCGAGTTCAGCAATGTCGGCGGTGTGCCGATCATGATCGAGCAGGTCAGCCTGGATCCGAACGGCAACGGCGCTGGCGAGTACCAGCTGGAGCTGTTGGGGCCGGCGCGCGCGCTGCCCTTGCCGATCGACATCGTCGCCGACGGCAGCAAGCTGCGCTTGGCTCCGGATCTGGAAAACGAACTGCTGGGCGATATCAGCATCAGCCAGATAGGTAGCCCCGACGCCGGTCAGGACTTGCTGTTGCGCCGCGATCCGCAACCAACCCAACCGCGCATCTACGCCTATGCGCAGGATTTCGAGCGGCTCGGTCCGCAGCTGCTGCACGGCGTGGGCGCCGAGTCCTTCGAGGCCGCGGCGCTGCGCGATCACCAGACGCGCTTCCCCGCCAGTCTGGTGGAGGCCGGACAGATCGCTGGCCGGCCGCTGTTGCGCGGCAGCCGTGCGCGATGGACGCCGCCATTCCTGCTCCAGCCCGGCGAGCGCTTCGTGGTCGATGTGCGTGCGATGCCGGCCGCCTACGGACGTCGCGATGCCAGTGTGGTAGCCCGCGCACGCACGCTGGCGCTACCGAGCGAGTGGCTGCAGGCGACGGTGCAGGTGTCGGCATTCGGCACCCACGGTGGCGATCTCAGTGTACTGCCGGTGGCGCGCCTTTTCGTTCCGGACGCGCAGGATGCCAGTTCCCTGCGGCGGCGGGTGTTGCTGCTCAACAACGGCGATGCCGTCGCCGAACGCGGCCAGATCCGCATCGACGGTGACTTCGCCGACCGCTACGCGCTGCATCCGGCAACGCCAGCCAGCGCCGTGATCAGCGCCGGCGATCAGGAGGTGCTTGAGATCGAGTATCGGCCACGTCGCTGTCATGAGCCGGAACTGGCCTGGCGCATCGGCCTGCCGCATGAAGCCGAGCTGCAAGTGCCGGTGCTCGACGGCGTGGTCCTGAGCGTCGCCCTGCGGCAGAGCGACGACCGCTATTGCGCGCCCTGAGCGCAGCCGTGAGCTTGCCCGCCCAATCCCTACTGCAACGAGGATTCCACCATGACCCGTCGCCACACGCCATTGCAAATGCTCGCCTGTCTGGGTTTGAGCATGGGCTTGACCGGATGCTGCCTCAACGACGAAGACCGGCTGGTCTGGTCGCTCCATTGCCCGAATATCCTCGACGCGCGCGGCAAGAGCGGCGCGTCATTCGGCCCGCCGGACAACCTGTCGGTCGCGCTCAGTCACACCGATCCAGGTGCGTTGGCCGCGCACCTGATGAGCTGTGATATCGACCAAGGCGTGCTGCAGTTGCTGCGCGCGCGCGTCGTCTACCCGACGGGGTTCGGCTTCGACGCCGACGGGCCGCCGTTCATGGTCTATGGCCCGCCCGGCAGCATCGTCGGCCACTACAGCATCGACGTCGATTTCGACGGCATTCCCGAGTCCACCTACCCGGTGCGCTCGATGACCGATCAGCGGCAGGCCTGGGTCGATATGGATGAGGATGGCGTGCACGATCCTTTCGAGCCGGTGGTCACCGCGATGGTGGTCTTCAGCGGTGATTTCGGCAATTCGGTGCTCGATGTCTCGCTGCCGCTGGGCGGCGATGACAACGCGATGGTGATCGGCGCCAACCGGCCCTTCCGCGCCAGTCTGGAACTGCTGCCGGGCCTGCTGCGCAACCCGCAGCAAGCTGGCGAGTACGAGGTGCTGGGCGTGTTCGACTCGGTCGATCCCGACAGTGGTGGTGCGGACGACGGCGGCGGCGCACCACCGCAGAGCTTCATGCTGGCCGTGAGTCTGGCCATCGGCACACCACTGCTGGTCGATGGCTTCGAGGAACCGGCACCGTGATCGGTCTGCGCCGCGTCTGGCTCGTGGCGGGGCTGGCCTTGCTGCTGTTGGCACAGCCGGCGCTGGCGATGCCGCCTGAGGTCGAGATCCGGGCCATCGGTCGCAGCGAGGCCAACCCCAGCCTGTCCGGCATGGCGCCGCTGCTGGTCAATGTCGACGGCCTGTCCAGCACCCTGCATGCGGGCGATCCCTTGTCGGCTCGCTACGAATGGGACTTCGGCGACCCGCACGGCGCCCACAACACCCTGGTCGGCTGGACCGCGGCGCACGTCTACGACCAGCCGGGCGTGTACACGCTGAGCTTGGCGGTACTCGACGAACAAGGGCGCGAGGGCGTGGGCAGCATCATGGTGACCGTGCTGCCGGATACCCGCAGGCCGATCCATGTCGATGCGCAGGGCAATGACAGTGCCGATGGCCTCAGTCCGCAGAGCGCCGTGCGCAGCGTGGCGCGCGTGCAGGAGTTGTTGGGCAGCGGCCACGCAGTGTGGTTTAGGCGCGGCCAGGTGCACGACTTCGAAAGCGTGCAACTGGAGATTTCCGGGCTCTCGAACATCGTTGTCGGCGCCTACGGCAGCGGCCCGGCACCGACCGTGCTTGGCCCGCCTTTCACGCCCAGCGCTGGCAACCCGAACCTCGGCGATGAGCGGACACTGATCGCGGTCGAGAACCGGCCCGGTGAGCCTTCAATCGAGCAGATCGTGATCCAGGACCTGTTCTTTACCACCCCCAACCCGGCCGGACCGGCTACCGAAGACAACCATGTTGGTGTCCAGGTCCACGGCGCGCATGCGCGCAACGTCGTATTCCGGCGCAATCACTGCGATGACATCGGTTCCTGTTTCAAACTGAGTAAGGGTAGCTGGGCGGAAAGCGACGGCTACGTCTACCCACACGGTTTTGCCGCCATCGACAACACGGCTGGGGAGCTGTCGAGCTATTTCACCTTCATGGCCGGCTACCACCTCAGCTTGATTGGCAACACGGTGACGGGCGGCTCCCACACGCAATGGATCTTCCGCTACTACGCCGATCGCGTGCTGGTGGCGCACAACGACTTTCAGCAGCCGGTGTCGAACTTCGAGGAGTTCGCTGCCGCCGGCGGTCAGCACTGCATCCCGGCAGTGGGCCAGTTGGTCGATGACTGCGACGGACCGCCAGGCAACACCGACTGGGGTGAGTACAGCTACATCGTCGACAACCGGCTCGACGGCACCTTGCGGCTGGGCTACGAGGCCTTCCGCGATGGTCAGACCGTCTACCAGTCGCAGCGCAATGTGGTGATCGAGGGCAATGTGTTCAGTCGCGCCGCGCCCAACCAGGCTCCGACGCCTACCTTGCGCCACTTCCCCTTCACCCGCAGCCTGCGCATCCGCAACAACCTGTTCCTTGGGCCGGGCGGCGAAAGTTCCTTCACCGCCGACCACGCCAGCGACATCGAGTTCGCCCACAACACCGGATTGTCGGCGATCAACGGCAACATGCTGAGCGGCTTCTACGGGCCAGTCGCCCAGCCCGGAACCTTCCGATTCTTCAACAACCTGTGGGCGCTGCCGGTCTTTCACCCGGACGCGTTTCAGGGCTTTCCCTTCGTGCTCTCCTCGCCGCACGCCGACATGAGCGGTTTTGACTTTTCCGGCAATGTCTGGCCGGCGCGGGTATTCGGCAGCAGTGGCGAGATGTATTTCGGTCAGCCCATCGATGCTTCCGATTGGACGAGCCTGCCGAACGTGCAGGGCGACCAGTTCGCCGTTCTGGGTCTGGATCACTTCAACGCCGACTACCTGCCGGCAGCCGGAAGTCCGGCGCGCGGTGTCGGCGCCGCCGTGCCTGGTGTTCTGGTCGACTTCCACGGCCGTCCGCGACCGCTGAACGGGCCGCAGATCGCCGGCGCCGTCGTCGACCCAGTCGGCGCGCTGTTCGCGGATGGCTTCGAAGCGCAGGTTCCGGCACATAGCGGTGGCGGCTTGCGAGTTGCGTCGCCATGACCGCGGGCACAAGAGTCGCCAAGGCGACCGCGCAATCCTGGTGGGGTCCGCGCCGGCTTGCGGCCTGCGGCGTCTTCGGCGTGCTGCTTAGCGTGCTATCGGGCAGCGACGCGTCGGCGGCCCTGTTCGTGGTTGACACCCAGGACGACAGTATCGACGTCGCTCCCGGCGATGGTCTATGCGCCGATGCCGCTGGTCGCTGCAGTCTGCGCGCGGCCGTCATGGAGACAAACGCGCTCCCCGGGGAGGACGAGATCTGGTTGCCGGTGGGAACCCAAATGGGCGAGGAGTCCTACTATCTGGATGTGTCGCAGCCGGATATCGACGACAACGCCGCGTTCGGCGATCTGGACGTGCACGACGACCTGATCATGCGCCGCCATCCAGACAGCGGGCCGCGCATTGTCCAGATCGCAACCTTGACCGACACCTTCGCAACGCCCAGCCGGATACTTGAAGTGCATGCGCCGGCGCGCCTGCAAATGGCCGACATCGCGATCGCCTTCGGGTATCTCAGTGACCCGCATAGCTTCGGTGCAGGCATGCGCGTCCAGGCAGGTGCCGAAGTCGAGCTCGAACGCTGCGTGTTCTACGCCAACTTCGGCGCTGCACGTGGTGTTGCACTGGCAGTCCATGGTCGCGCGACGATGCACGGCTGTTTGATCTTCGACAACGGTCACGGCAATACGCCCGAACATGTCTATGTGGGACCCGGCGCGCAGCTGTCGATGGAGAAGTCGACCGTGGAGGCCAGCCGTGGCGACCATGCCCTGGTGGCGGAAGGCGTGCAAACCCAGTTGCTGCTGCGGCGGGTCCGGTTTACCCATTCGCTGCCACTGCTGCTTCGCGAGGGCGCTGTTGGGCTGCTCGAAAACGCCACCATTGATGCGCGGCTGGAGGTCCAGAGCGGCGCGGATCTGACCCTGCGCCATGTCACCAGCCTCGGCGGCGGCCTGGCCAGCGATGGCGGCCCGACACGCATGCGTATCGGCAACACGGCCCTGGCGGCAGGTCACGGCTGCTTCGGTCCAGCCCAGGCTGTGACCAGCCTGGGCGGCAACGTCATGGTCGACGCACCACCGTGCGGCATGCTGCTGCAACACAGCGACAGACAGACGCAGGATCTGCGCTTGATCGAAGTGAGCGGGCCGGTGCCGACCGAACCGACAGAGGTGATGCCGGGCTCGCGCATGGGCGCCTGGGCACCGCTGCCGGGGAGTCCGTTGCTTGACGCAGCGTTGCCCGAGAACTGCCCGGCGCTCGACCAGTTCGGCACAACCCGACCCGATCTCGGTGCCGAACCGCCGCGCTGCGACAGCGGTGCGATCGAAGGTCCGCTCGAACCGGTGTTCACCGATGGCTTTGAGGAGTGGATTCCATGATCCAATCCTCGATGACCGGAGAGAGAAATGCATCCGATACTGTTTGAGGCAGGTTCAATCAAGCTCTACAGCTATGGCGTCATGATCATGATTGGCGCTATCGCCGCTTTTGCCTATATGTGCGTCCAGGCCAGAAAGCAGTATGGAATGAGCTTCGAACAGAGCAACTCGCTCCTTCTCTACGTCCTGTTGGCAGCCGTCATTGGAGGAAAGCTCCTCGTGATTTTCGAAGAGCCGTCTCGTTATCTCTCGAATCCTTCCGCGCTGCTCTCGCCCAGCGGTTTCGTCTTCTACGGATCGCTGCTCGCTGCCATACCCGTCATGCTGTGGTTCTTCAGGAAGGAAAAACTGCCGGCGCTTGGCATGCTCGATATCATGGCGGTAACCGCTTGCATCGTACACATGCTGGGCCGGCTGGGATGCTTCCTGGCAGGGTGCTGCTACGGTTTACCCACGGATGGCCGTCTGGCGGTGTCCTTTCAGCATCCACAAACGATGGCCCGGCCCGTCGACGTACCCCTGCATCCAACCCAGCTGTATGATTCGGCACAGATATTCATCATCATGATCTTTCTGCTTTGGCTGAAAAGGCACAAACGATTTGATGGTCAGATGTTCCTGTTGTACCTGATGCTCTATGCCCTTGGTCGTTCAATCATTGAAGAGTTCAGGGGGGACGGCGTAAGAGGTTTCGTGATCGATGCCTGGTTGAGCAACGCTCAGTTCGTTTCTGTCGTCATCTTGATCGCAGCGGGTTGTTCTTACCTGACGTTGAGCAAGCGCACTGCAGCAATCAAACAAGGGGGGAACCAGGCATGACGACTCGCTGGCTCTTGCGCGCAGCGCCGCGGCCAGATCAGGCAGGTCGGTGCCGAGGACACTGGTTGACCGTGTTGCTGCTGTTGGCACAGCCGGCGCTGGCGATGCCGCCTGAGGTCGAGATCCGCGCCATCGGTCGCAGCGAGGCCAACCCCAGCCTGTCCGGCATGGCGCCGCTGCTGGTCAATGTCGACGGCCTGTCCAGCACCCTGCATGCCGGTGGCCCCTTGAGCGCACGCTTTGAGTGGGATTTCGGCGACCCGAATGGAGCCCACAACACGCTGGTGGGCTGGACCGC
>DAIMJK010000112.1:0-10351 GCA_036722245.1 Lysobacterales bacterium | reverse complement strand
GCGCGAACCAGCCGAACATGGTCCATACGGCGGCAATGACCCCGAAGACCGTACAGCCGACGGCACTCCACAGGCGCACGGCGGCCGCTTGCAAGGGCAGGTCGAGCACAACGGCGCTGACTCGATCGGCGGCGTCGGCATCGGCGTTGGAGGGGGCTGTGGCTTGCGCTGTGTTCATCGCCGCGCACGGTAGAGCAGCGGCTGCCCGACCACAAGCGCTTGTTGAAGCGTGCGCGGTTGATCAGGCGCTGCCGTCGGATTTCGTCGGTCTGGGCAAGACAAGACCAGAGCCAGCAGAGCCAGAGCTTTTCAGCACAACAGGACACAAAGAGTGCTAACTGCGAAACTCTCCCGGCGCGCTTGCCAAGCAAAGCACAAAAAGGACATGGGTTCTCACGCGCAGGCGCGGTGGACGCGGAGGGAGAGCAAAAGCAAGGCGTCTAGGGGACCCCTAGTGCGAACAGCACTCGGAAACCGGGTTCACGACGCGTGATGTCGTTGTGCTCTTGAATGCTCTCTCCGCGTCCTCCACAAACCGTAACCGTCACCCCGGCCAGTCGACGCTACCCTTGATGACGATGTGGGAGCGGCCGCCGACCCAGTTGCTGCCGTCTTCGTCGATCTGGACGTCGATGCTGGCGTCGTGGCCCATCTCGCGGCCCTGGCTGACGCGATAGCCGCGGGCGAGCATGCCGCTGCCTTCGCGCTGGGCGATGAAGGCGGCGATCAGGCCATTGGCGGCACCCGAGGCCGGGTCTTCGATGATGCCGACGCCGCCCGGGAAGGCGCGCACGACCAGATCGAAGGGCTGATTCGTGCAGCGGGCGAAGACGCACAGCCCGACGCTGTCGCTGGCCCGCGCGAGGGCGGCGATGGCATCGTGATTCGGGTGCCAACCGCGGACCTGGGCCTCGTCGGCGAGTTCGGCCATCCACCAGTTGCGGCCACCGGAGACCAGTGCCACACCGAGTCGGCCCATTTCGCGATCTCCGAGCACGAAGCGCAGTTGGGGATCGGCGTCCAGCCCTTCGGCCTTGATCTGCGCCCCCGGGGATTGCAGAAACAGTCGCCGCTCGGTACCGCTGCCAACCACCCGCAGAGGCACCAGTCCGCCGCCGCACTGCTGCCGTAGCGCGCCGGCTACGGGCTCGGCAAAGCCACAGTCGATCGCCGCATGCGCGCTGCCGATGGTCGGATGGCCGGCGAAGGGGATCTCACGCGTTGGTGTGAATATTCGCAGCCGATAGCTTGCATCGGGCTCACTGGCGGGAAGCAGAAAGGTCGTCTCGACCAGATCCGTCCAGGCCGCGAAGCTCTGCATCCGCTCGTCGCTCCAGTCCTCAGCCCCGATTACCACCCCCAGCGGATTGCCGCCTCCGGGGTGCTCGGCAAAAACATCAAGTTGAATGTAGCGTACGGACATGGCTGCTTCTCCGGGAGGCTCTGGACGCTCGACGGCAGAGACACCCAGCACAGGCTCAGCCTAACAGGGGCTGTGCTCTTTTTTCGTGCCCGTCCATACCTTGTCGTTCGACAGACCGTTTGGCAGCTTGATCGGGCCTGGTAGTCCGTTTCATCAAGACCTTGCCAAATGAAACGGATGGGTTTTTTCGCAGGGCAAGGCGCGAGGAGGCGGCATGCTGAGGCTCCATGGCAACGACGAGCAACGCCGCCATGCGGAAAAGGACGCCGTTTCATGGTCGCAGCGGCTACAACCGCCGCGGTAGCAAGGACAGCCAGCTTCGGTAAGGGTCGATTTGCGCTCGTCTGTGGTGAGTTGGGCCAAGTCCGCACGCTGGCGCTCTCGCCAGCGTGCGGCTGCCGCGCCGAAGCGTTGCTCCGCCTCAAGCACCAGCCCGCGCTGGATCGCCTGCGCTTCGGCGTGGTGGCCCAGACGCGACAGCACCCAGGCGAGTTGTTCGCGCAGCGCGTAGCGATCGCGCTGATTGAGGACGCCCCGTGACAGCGCGCTGCGGCTGAGTTCCAGCGCCCGCTGGTAGTCGCCGACGAAGGTCAGATGTCTTGCCAGAGTCATCTCGGCCTGCGCCATCAGACCGGGCTGTGGTGGCTGCAAGGCCGCGATCGTATCGTGCAGGCCGCGCAATTCGCCGAGAGCCGCCCCGTCAGATTGTTCGATACGCGTTCCGGCCGCTGCCAGCTGGGCGGCCAGGGTGCGAGGATCAACGGCACCGAAATCCTGCCGACGCTGTCTCGCAGCCCTGCGCAGGGCCTGTTCGGCCACGTCATGGCGCCCCATCGCGGCCAGGGTGATGCCGAGTGCGTACAGGATGTCATCTGCCCCTTGCTGCTCGAGTTGGGCTTCGAGCAGGCGCTGGGCGGAGTCTTCGAGCAGTTGGCGCACCGTCAATGACTCGGCTTGGGCGTGCTCCTCGATGTTTGCGGCACCGAGCAGATCGTCAACGAGGAAGCGATTGACGCTGCCGGCAATCCGAGCCTGCCGATCGGCTTCGGCCTGGGCCTGCACCGCCAGGTCGCGTTGCAGTTCGGCTTCCGTATAGGCAAGCAGGGCCAGGCCCAGCGCCAGTCCGAGGCCCAGGACGATGGCCGCCGCGCCGGCCAGCCACCAGCGATATCGACGTACCCTGTTGCGCAGGACGTATCCGCGCTCATGCTCGCGCAGCTGCAGTGGTGCACCGTGCAGCCAGCGACCGAGCTCATCGGCGATCTGCTGCGCGCTGGGCGGACGCTGCGCGGCGTCGCTTGCGGTGCACGCATCGATCAATGGACCAAGATCGTCCTGCAGTACGCGGGCGAGTAGGCGTGGCGAACAGGAGGACGCGCGCGCGAGTTCCAGTCTCTGCCCCTCAGGCATGCTTGCCCATGCGGTCCGTACGGCCTGTCGGGGCACAGCTGGGGTGAGTCCGGCCAGGACCTCGCCCATCACGACGCCGAGTGCGTACACATCGCTGCGAGTGTCTGTTTGATCATGCCCTGACGCTTGCTCCGGGCTCATGTAGCCTGGCGTTCCGGCCGAAGGGCTGCGCGCGGCGACCGCTACCGCTACACCGAAGTCGATGAGTTTGGGTTGTGCAACGCCATCAACCTCCACCACCAGCAGGTTGGCCGGCTTCAGATCGCGGTGGACCAGCCCCTTGCCATGGGCGTGCTGCACCGCCAGGCAGATGCGCTGCAGCAGTTCAACCCGGGCGCGCAGTGTGGGTCGCTTTTCCATGCACCACGTCGTGATGGGCACCCCTTCGACATACTCCATTACGAAGTAGGGACGACCGTCGGCAAGCTCGCCGGCATCGAGCAGTTGCGCAA
Organism: Lysobacterales bacterium; assembly: GCA_036722245.1. GTDB lineage: Bacteria > Pseudomonadota > Gammaproteobacteria > Xanthomonadales > SZUA-5 > JAWLAT01. Next base: position 7,066 of record DAIMJK010000112.1, on the reverse strand, counting down.
TACCGGGGTGACGCATGCGCGCCAGGGCAACTCGCTCCACCTCGAACCATGCGCACATTTTTGGTGAGAGGGCGCCGCCCGCCACTTTCAGCGCGACCAGTCGCTGCACCGGGCGTAGCTGCTCGGCAAGCCAGACCACGCCCATGCCACCCCGGCCAAGTATCCGAACGGGACGATATTGCGGCAGCGAGGCTATGCCCGGATCGTCGACATCGAACGAAGGCTTCGTGACCACGTCGGCCTGGGTCATGGACTCGATTGGATGGAGCGGTGCATTCATCCGTACATGATCGCACCCAAACTCCGTTTGTACGCGGGCCGGCATGATCCGGTAGTCGCCCATGGAACCCCGAGTTGTACTCGGGCACGATGGGCTCACTGCTCACTGCTGCAGTGCCGGGGCCGTTCACCTGACTTCCTTGTCCGCGTGCAAACCAGGATTCCGGGATCGCTTCGGCGCTTGCCCATCTGGGCCCTTTGCCCTGGGCCCTGGGCCCTCGCTTTCAGATACCATCGACAGCGATTTCACATCTGCAGTCCTGGGAGGGAGGATGTTCCGGAGTGTCATGGCGATACTCGGCGGCGTCGTGCTCGGCGGTCTGGTCGTCGGCGTGGTCAAGTGGCTGGGCCAGTGGGCGCTGTATCCGCTGCCGACCGGTCTAGCCATCAGTGACCCGAAGGAATTGGCCCTGGCCTTGCTGGACGTGCCTGTTGGTGCCTTCCTGATGGTCTTGCTGGCATGGTTCCTGGGGGCACTGAGCAGCGCAGCGCTGGCGAGTTGGCTGGGTCGGCCCGAGTCGATGCTGTGCGGAGTGCTGGCGGCCATGGTGATGCTGGCTTACGCCGTGATGAAGCTGATCCTGATCCCTTTGCCGCTGTGGTTCATCCTGGCCACACCGCTGGTCTTCATTCTGGGCGGTGGGCTGGGGCTGCGGCTTTGGCCCTGGTGGCGCGGCAGGGGCACTGCAGTCATCGCGTGAGTATCGAGCGCTGGAGCCGCTGGAGTCACCCCGAGGCCGACCCCTATGGCTGGCTGCTCGACTGGCTGCAGACGCAGCCCGGCGCCGGGGCGGCACTGGTGGGTCTGGCTGAGCCGGACGATGTGCATGGCCGATTGCTTTGCGTCGGCTCTGACCCCACTGCGATGCAGGTGCTGACCGCGTCGCCGTGGATGCCCGAGGCGGCGCCAGTAGTCAGCGATGCGAACTTCAGACGCTGGATCGCCACCGCCGAGTCATCGACGCTGGTCTGGCCGGTCCCACCCAACCGCCCGCCGTGGCTGGCTCAGGTCGGCGGTCATGTGCGCGCATTGCCGCTTGTGCACGACGGCCGGGTCGCCTTCTGGCTGTTCCTGACCGCCTCCCCGGCGATCCTGCAGACGGTCGACCTGGCCCAGATCAACCTGGGCGCCGCTTTCGGTCTGGGTGGTGCGCGCTTGCGGCACGTCCAGAGCCAGCATCGCCGTGGTTCGGCCGCGGTCGCCGGTCTGGCCGAGGTCCAGCGCCTGCTGCAACCGGATCGGCCAAGGATCGCCGGGCTCGACTACGCCCTGCACTGGCAACCGGCCGAGACCGCTGCGGGCGATTACTACGATCTGATGGCGCTGACCCATGTCTACGGCGAGGCCTACGATCCACGCTTTGGAGACGTGTGGGGCGTCATGGTCGGCGATGTCTCCGGACATGGTGCGGCTGCGGCGATGGAGGCGGTTCAGTTCGACGCCATCTTGCGCACCTACAAGCCCGACGAAGATGCCGGCCCGGCCGGTGCGCTGAGCTACGCCAATCGATACTTCCTGTCGCGCCGCTCGCGGCAGCGTTTCATGACGGTACTGGCGGCTGGTTATCGGCCCGATCTGGGCCAGTTGCGCTACGCCAACGCCGGCCATCTGCCATTGCTGCTGCGGCGTGGCGGCAAGGTCGAGGTTCACGGCGATGGCGACATGCCGCTGGGTGTGTTGCGCGATACCGTCTATCGCAACCAGACCCTCAGTCTGCGCGCCGGCGATCTGATCATCATGGCTACCGATGGCATCATCGAGGCGCGCGACGATAGCGGTCGGGAGTTTGGCACCGAGCGTCTGCTGGCGATGGTCGAGCAGGGACCACGGCGTCCGCAGGCGCTGCTGAATTCGCTGCTCGAAGCACTGTTTCGCCATCAGGGCGGTCGTATCGGCAGGGACGATCAGACCCTGGTCGTGCTGGGGATCCAGGCCGCGCATCCCGAGCCGCCTGCGTCCGGGTCACCACCGGCGCTTCCGGGCTAAACTCGGCGCTGCCTTTCCACCGCCGACCGCCATGCCGACCAATCAACGCGAGCTGGAGCGTGAAGTCACCACCGATCTGAAGGACCGGCTGACCTATGACCGCTATCTGGGGCTGGATCAGCTGCTGCAGGCACAGCATCCGCTGAGCGACCCGCCGCATCACGACGAGCTGTTGTTCATCATCCAGCACCAGACCAGCGAGCTCTGGATGAAGCTGATCGTGCACGAGTTGCATGCTGCGCTCAGGTTTCTGCGTGCCGATCGCATCGATCCCTGTCTGAAGATCCTGGCCCGGATCAAGCATATCCAGAAGCAGTTGTTCGAACAGTGGGCCGTGCTGGAAACACTCACCCCGAGCGAATACATCGAGTTTCGTCATGTGCTCGGCCCGGCCAGCGGTTTCCAGTCGTTGCAGTACCGGATGATCGAGTTCCTGCTTGGCAACAAGAATGCCGACATGCTGAATGTGTTCGCCCACGATCCGGCACAGCAAGCGCTGTTGGCCGAGGCGCTGCACACGCCCTCGCTGTATGACGAGTTCCTGCGCTTTCTGAGTCGCGCCGGCCACGCCGTGCCGCAGCGTCTGCTCGATCGCGACGTGACCTGTCCGCACGAGCGCGATCCGGAACTGATGCCGGTGCTGGTGCGGATCTACAAGCAGCCACGCAGCTACTGGGACGCGTACCACCTGTGCGAACAGTTGGTCGACGTCGAGGAGGCCTTCCAGCTGTGGCGCTTCCGCCACCTCAAGACCGTCGAGCGGATCATCGGCTACCGCCGCGGCACCGGCGGTTCGTCGGGTGTTGGCTTTCTGAAGAAGGCGTTGGAGCTGACGTTTTTTCCCGAGTTGCTGGATGTTCGGACGGAACTTTGAGGCTAGTGCACGGCGCGTGTGTGAGGGCCCAGGAGAGCAAGGGCCCAGGAGAGCAAGGGCCCAGGAGAGCGAGGGCCCAGGGCTCAGGGCCCAGGGCCCAGTAGAGCAAGGGCCCAGGGCCCAGGGCTCAGGGCCCAGTAGAGCAAGAACAGACCCGGGCCATGATCTTGCCTGCTCTTCTGGGCCCTGGGCCCTCAGAAGCCTGATCCTGCCTGCTCTTCTGGGCCCTGGGCCCTCGCTCTCCTGGGCCCTCCACCTCAAAGCTTCCGGGTCCCTCTAACCATCCAAGAACTCCACCTCCCCATTGTCGACCGAATACTCGGCGCCGATGATCAGCAATTCTTCGGTCAGGTGCAGGCGTTCGAGCAGACCGGAGCCGTGGCGGAGCTGGTTGACGCTGACGCGGACGTTGGCGCGCACGGCGGCCTGCAGCAGGGAGTCCTCGTTGGGCCAGTGGCAGCCCTGGACCAGGCCCTCCAGGGTCGGGCTGATCCGTTCGACGATCGACTTCATGCCGCGCGAGACACGGGTTGGTTCGCGGATCTGGGCCAGGCTGGCTTCGATCGCGCCGCAATGCGAATGACCCATGACCACGACCAGCCGGATGCCGAAGCGCTCGACCGCAAACTCGACGCTGCCGATCTGCGACGGGGCAGTGATGTTGCCAGCGACCCGGATCACGAACAGATCGCCCAGGCCCTGATCAAACACGAACTCGGCCGGCACGCGCGAATCCGAACAGCCCAGGATGATCGCGAAGGGCCGCGCCTGCCGCGCCAACTCGCCGCGACGGGTGTGACTATGCAGGGCCTGCAGACTGACCACCTGCTGGGCAAAGCGACCGTTGCCCTCGCGCAACCGTGCCAGTGCCGCGGTGGCGTTGAGATTGTCGCCTTCAAGGATCATCGGTCCTTCCCCTTGCCGTGCTCGCGCATGATCCGGCCCTTCTCCCGGTCCCAGTCGCGGTTTTTCTCGGTTTCGCGCTTGTCGTGCAGCTTCTTGCCCTTGGCCAGGCCCAGCTCGACCTTGACCTTGCCGGCCTTCCAGTACACCGACAGCGGGATCAGCGTGTAGCCCTGGCGCTCGACCGCGCCGATCAACCGGTTGATCTCCTCGCGGTGCAGCAGCAGTTTGCGGTTGCGCATGGTTTCCGGCACGACGTGACTGGAGGCCGACAGCAGCGGACTGATCTGAGCCCCGAACAGAAACAGCTCGCCGCGATTGATCAAGGCGTAACTGTCGCCGAACTGCAGCTTGCCGGCGCGGATGCTCTTGACCTCCCAACCCTGCAGCGACAGGCCCGCCTCGAACCGCTCCTCGATATGGTATTCATAGCGGGCGCGCTTGTTGACCGCGATCGTGCCGCGGCCGGCGCCCTCGTCTTTCTTTGGTTTGTTCATGCGGCTCTGGGTGCGGTCGTCGGGCGGCAACCGCTCTGGTGCGAGCAGTCGATGGGCCTGATGACTTGAGTTTTGGGGCGCGGATTGTCCACCATCGGCATCCTTCCTGCCTAATCGGATCATTGTGCCCCAGGTTCACCGTTCAGCATTGATCGCCCGGCCGGCCAGTCTGATGTACGGGCTGGTCAACGACGTGCGCTCCTATCCGCGCTGGTTCGACTGGTGTCAGGCGGCCGATGTGCTCGATGAGGACGTGCACAGCATGCTGGCCCGATTGAGCCTGAAGCTGGGCGTCCTGCAGACACGCCTGACCACCCGAAATGTGCTGCTGCCGTGTGAGAACATCCAGTTGACCCTGGTCGAGGGTCCGCTGACCCGGCTCGGCGGCAACTGGAGCTTCAAGGCCCTTGGAAAGGACGGCTGCCGGGTCGGGCTGGACCTGAGCTTCGAGTATGCCAGCGGCTGGCTCGACAGTGCCTTCAGACTCGGTTTTGAGCGGCTGGCCAATCACATGGTGGACGACTTTGTCAGGGTGGCGCGAGATCATGGCGGATGATGAGCTGGTGGATGACAAGATCGCGGTGGAAGTGGTGCTGGCGCTGCCCAACATCGCCCATCGAGTCCGGCTGACGCTGCCGGCTGGATCGACCGTGGCCGAGGCCGTGGCGCGCTCGGGTCTGGACCGGTTGGCACTGGCGCCTCGATCGCTGGGCGGCAATGTAGGACGCTGGGGCAAGGCCTGCGATCCGGATGAGTTGCTTGTAGCGAATGATCGGATCGAGTTGTACCGGCCACTGACGGTCGATCCGATGGTCGCCCGCCGTCGCCGTGCCGAGCGCAAGCAGCGTGGCTGAGGACCAGGGCATTCCCGACCCGGTGCGGCGCAGTTCATCCGCCTCGGCTTCGACTTGCGGCGCAACGACGACCGCCGACGCAGTCCGCGCGGTCGACAGGCGTTCGCCGTGCTGGGCCTTGCTGCGCTCGCTCTTGCCTGGCCTGGTGCTGGGCCTCGCCGTCAGCGCCAGTTTCGCCGCTGACCAGGCAGCGCCGATTGCCGACGAGGTGCAGCAGTCGATCACCGACGATATCGAGGCTGAGCCCCCGCCACCCGAGCAGGTGACCGACCAGCGCGCGGCGCAGGATGAGTTTGTTCGCAATGAGCTGCAAGCGGTGTTCGATCGCGTGCCCGGTCTGAATCGGGTCAAGGTCACGGTCGATGCTGGCGTCGTCCGCCTCCAAGGCGCCGTGATCGATGCGGGTACACGCACGCGCGCACTGGCCCTGGCCGAGCAGATGGACGGGGTCGTTTTCGTCGACGACCGGATCCGTGAGTCGACTTCGCTGAAGGAGCAACTGCAGCCGACCTGGTCGCGGCTGCGCGAGCTGGGTTTCGGTGTCTTGGCCAAGCTGCCCCTGTTCGGCGTTGCGCTGATCATCGTGGCATTGGCGGTCTGGATCAGCAGGCTGCTGGCGCGTTGGAACGGTCCGGCTGCATTGCACGCTCGCAATCCATTCTTGCACGGACTGGTCCGGCGCGCCCTGCAGGTCGTGGTGGTGCTGACCGGCGTGATCGTGGCCCTGGACCTGCTCGATGCCACCGCCCTGGTCGGTGCGGTGGCCGGCACCGCGGGACTGGCCGGACTGGCGCTGGGCTTTGCATTCAAGGACATCGTCGAGAATTATCTGGCCGGAACGCTGCTGGCGGTGCGCCAGCCCTTCGCCCGCAACGACCGGATCCGGGTCGGCGAGTTCGAGGGCACCGTGGTACGTCTGACGCCGCGCGAAACCATCCTGATGAGCGCGCAGGGCAATCACATCCGGCTCCCGAACGCGTTGATCTTCCGTAGTCCGCTGATCAACTACAGCCGCAATCCGCTCCGTCGTTTCGAGTTCGAGTATGGCGTGGGCACGGACGAAGACCTGGCTGCGGTGCGCGAGCTGGCGGTATCCACCCTCCGCGGGCTCGAGGGCGTGCTGGCCGACCCGCCGCCACAAACCCATATCGTGGGCCTCGCCGACTCCAGCGTGACGATGCGTTCGATGGCCTGGATTGATCAGCGCGAGGCGCAGTTCGAGCGCGTACGCAGCGAAGCCATCCGGCTGGTCAAGACCCAACTGGTGGCGGCCGGCATCACGCTGCCATCGCCGGAGTACGTGATCAGGATGCAGAGCAATGGCGACTCGACCGCGCCCGCGAATGCGGCGACCAGGCCTTCAGTGAGTACAGTCCAGGCCGATGTATCGGTCGACCACGCGCTCGACCAGCAGATCGAAACTGATCGTCAGGTCAGCGATGAGCCCGACCTGCTGGACCAGCCGCCGCCACGAACGCCAGCGATCCAGAAGTAGCGTAGTCCCGGCGCGCAAACTCACCGGGAACCCCGAGTTGCACTCGGGTCGTCGCGCAGCGACACGCTTTTCGGCCTGCGACCAACTCTGCTGAGGTCAACCAACTCCCGGCGTCACGTGGCGTCGTTGCCCGAGTACAACTCGGGGTTCCGTGTGCAAGCGCCGGTCTCACCGGGA
>DAIMJK010000111.1:0-10374 GCA_036722245.1 Lysobacterales bacterium | reverse complement strand
CCCCATCTGCACAAACACCCGGTTCCCCGCCTGCTGCACGACCATCGAACGTGGCGAATCGAGGACTTCCGCCGCGATCTCGAAGTCGCGGCGGACCGGGAGGCAGTGCATGAAGACAGCGTTCGGATCGGTGCGCTCGAAGTGGCTCAGCCGTGGCATCCAGTGCGCCAGCGATGGGTCGTTCGGTGCCAGGCAGTTCTCCCCCAGCGTCGATCCCCACGCCTTGGCATACAGGATCTGCGCGCCCTCCAGCGCCTCGGACTGTGATTGCGTGTAGCGCACGTGGCCACCACTGTGCGCCGCCAAGGCCTCTGCCTGCGCGCAGACGGTCTGGCCGAGGGCGTAATCGGGGGGCGCGGCGACGGTGATTTCGATGCCCAGCGCGGCGGCGGTCAGCAGCAGGGAATTGGGCACCGCCCGCGGCAGCGCCTTGCGATGTGGCGCCCAGCTCAACGCGATGCGCAGGCCAGCAGTCTGACCAAAGCGCTCACGCGCGGTCAGCAGGTCGGCCAGGCCCTGACAGGGGTGCTCGCGGGCGGATTCGAGATTGAAAACCGGCACGCTGGCGTGCCGTTTGAAGGCCTGGATGGTCGCATCGGCGTCTTCCTCAGCCAGCGAGCCGGTGCGCGAAAAGGCGCGCAGGCCGATTGCATCGACATACTGGCTGAGCACCGGCGCCGCTTCGCGTACGTGCTCCGGACAGTCGCCGTCCATCCGCACACCGTCGCGCACCTCCAGCTTCCAGCTGCCGGCACCGACTTCCAGCGGCAGCGCGCGGCCACCAAGACGGTTTGCAGCCTGATCCATCGACACCCGGGTGCGCAGCGACGGATCGGCAAACAACAGACCGAGCGTGCGACCGGCCAGATCGACGATGCGTTCGCCGCGCTTGGCACGTTCAGCCAGGGCAAGGACCCGCTCGACCCCGTCGATGCCCAGGTCGGCCAGTGCGGCGACATGCCGAATCACGGCAGATCAGTCCGATGCACCGCGTCGACCAATGCCTGTACCGCCGCCTCGCTCAGGTTCAACGGCGGCATCAGACGCAGCACCTGCGGATCGGCGGCCGCGCCTACGAGAATATGCTGGGCGTACAAATGGGCGCGCAGACGCGCTGCCTCGTGGCCGGTCTGAATACCCAGCAGCAAGCCGGCGCCGCGCACCTGCTGCACCCATGGGCCGGGCAGTTCGTCCTTGAAGCGCTTGCCCAGTTGCGCGGCACGCTCGACCAGCCCTTCGCCTTCGATCACTTCCAGCGTCGCCAGCAAGGCGGCGCAGGCGAGCGGTCCGCCGCCGAAGGTGCTGCCCAGATCGCCCGGCGCCAGACAGGCACCGATCGCATCGGTCATCAGCACCGCGCCCATTGGTACGCCCGAGGCGATGCCCTTGGCAAGGGTGATGAAATCCGGCTTGACGCCCAGCCATTCGGCACCGAAGGGTCGCCCCAGCCGACCCATGCCGGTCTGCACCTCGTCCAGGATCAGGAAGCTGCCATGGCCCCGACAGAGCAGGGACAATCGCTGCACGAAAGCCGAGTCGGCCGGACGGATGCCGGACATGCTCTGGATCGGTTCGAGGATGACCGCCGCCACCTCCGACCAGGCCACTCCGTCGAGCGCCTCGACATCGTTCCAGGGCAGCAACTGCACCTCCGGCAGCAAGTCGGCAAAAGCAGTCCGGATCGACGCATCGTCGGTGACCGCCAGTGACAGCAGGCTGCGGCCATGCCAGCCACCCTGAAAAGCCACCAGCTTGCGCCGACCACTGAGCTTGAGTGCCAGCTTGAGTGCGTTCTCGTTTGCTTCGGCGCCGGTGTTGACGAAGAACACGCGCGACAGACCGGTGCCCGCGGCAAAGCCGGTCAGTGCATCGGCCGCGCGATGGCGGATCGTCAACTCGCCAGCGGTTGAATAGAACAGCAAACGCTGTGTCTGCGCGTTGATCGCCTCGACCAGTTTCGGATGGCAGTGCCCGGTCGAAGCAACACAATGGCCACCGTAGTAGTCGTACCAGCAATGTCCCTGATCGTCGTAGACCTGATCGCCGACGGCACGGTCAAGGGTGAATGGGAAGGGCTTGTAGCCGGACAGTAGAGTGCTCACGGGCAACTTGCATATAAGTGAATTGCCCGGCATATTATTCGCACTTTCCTCGACTGACAAGCCCTGACGAGATGCCTGGCATGCATGCAGAACTCGATGAGCGCATTCTGGAACTGGTTGCCGATGAGGACATCACGGACCAGTGCGTGCTCGGCAGGCGGCTGGCGGAGGTCGGCATGGTCGTGTCGCAACCCAGTCTGTCGAGGCGCTTGCGCCGGCTCAACGTGGTCAAACGCGGCGGCTACTATCGACAGGAACCGATCAACTCACCGCTCCAGCCCAAAGTCCTGGTGCAGCCGGCACCGCCGAATCTGATCGTGCTCAAGACGGCACCGGGTTACGCCCAGGCGATCGGCGCGATCCTCGACGACGAGCCCCTGCCTGCTCAGGTCGGCACGGTGGCGGGCGATGACACGGTGCTGGTGGTCTGTGGCGACCCGCAGCGCTTCGACGAAGCGGTCGCCGACGCTCGCGACCGCTTCCCGCCCCCCGCCCCGCGCCGGCGGCGTGGTGAGCGGGCGCATGGATAGCTCGTCACCCGCAGAGCAGAACCAGGGGCACATTGACCACAAAGGCCTGGAATTTCCGCTGCATTGTTTGACGCGCTGGCCAGACTGCCACCACAACTCACCCCGGTACAGCGGCTACCGCCCTACACCCTACCCTCGGCCACCTTGGCCGCCGCGGTCGTGGCCGCTCTGGGGCCATCTTCGATGACGCTCTCGGTGGCGCGGATGATACGGCCGATGGCGCCGCGCTCGCGTTCGACAACCTGGGCGCCGATCGCACCCATCGTTCGCAGGCGATTGGGGTCGCTGAGGATGCGCGCCACTTCGGCGCCGAGGCGGATGCCGTCCTGGGCGCGCTCGGCGCCACCGGCGGCGATCAGGTTCTCGGTGATCTCGGCGAAATTGAAGGTGTAGGGGCCGACCAGCACCGGGCGCGCAAGCGCCGCCGGCTCGAGCACATTGTGGCCACCGATGGGCTCCAGGCTGCCGCCTACGAAGGCGACGTCGGAGGCGGCATAGAACTTCAGCAACTCACCCATCGTGTCGATGACGAAGATCTGCGTATCCGGCGCGGCCAGGCTGTCCTCGCTGCGTACCGCAGTACGGAAACCATAGGCGCGCGACAGCGTGCTGACCGCTCGAAAGCGCTCCGGATGGCGCGGTGCGATCAGCAGCAGCGCGTCGGGAAAGCGACCGAGCACGCGTGCATGCGCCTGCAAGGTCGGAACCTCTTCGGCCTCATGCGTACTTGCCGCCACCCACACCGGCCGCGCTGCGCCCCAGGCCTCGCGCAGGTCGGCACCGGTCTGGACCACTTCAGCCGGCAGGGTCAGATCGTATTTGATGTTGCCGAGGACCTGGATCTGCTCGGCCAGCGCCCCCAGACGCCGGAAGCGATCGGCATCGGCCTGCGACTGCGCCGCGATCAGGGTGCAGCAGCGCGCCGCCCGGCCGGCCAGATTGCGCACCGGTCCGTAGCCGCGCAGGCTGCGCTCGGACAGGCGCGCATTGGCGATGATGATCGGGATGCCGCGCTCGTGGCAGATGAAGTACAGGTTGGGCCAGATCTCGGTTTCCATCACCAGCGCGATGCGCGGCTTGACCCGGTCCAGGAAGCGCCGTACCGAGCCGGGCAGGTCGTACGGCAGGTAGACGTGAAAGACCCGATCGCCGAAGGTGGCGCGGACCCGCTGCGACCCGGTCGGGGTGATCGTCGTGACGACGAAGCGCTCCTCCGGATAGCGCAGCATCAGCGCCTCTATCAGCGGCACCGCAGCATTGAACTCGCCCACCGAGACAGCGTGGACCCAGATCGAGGACGGGAAGTCGGGAGCGGCGAAGAAACCGAAGCGCTCGCGCCAACGGCCGAAATAGCCACGATTGCGCAGGCCCCGCCAGGTCAGCCTGTAGATGACCAGCGGCGTCAACAGATAGCTGAGCAGCGTATAGAGCGCGCGTTCGAGAAAAGCCATGGACCGCCCCGGCAGGACCGGTGAGTATAGCGGGGTGCCCCGGAAGCGCGTGCCGCATCACACAGTCGCCGGGTGCGATTCAAACTGATGTTTTGAGGAAGCTACCTTGACTGAGGGCCCAGGGCTCAGGGCACAGGGCCCAGTCCGGAGCGAACATGAGGCGAGCTGGGAATCTTTCGCGCTGCCATCGTGTCTTGACTGGCCTCAAGTCGGCTCTTGACCTTGCTGGGCCCTGGGCCCTGGGCCCTGGGCTCTGCAACCACCAGGCCCTCCGAAACATCAGTTTGAAGCGCACCCACAGCCGCCGGTGCCAGTCAACCTGGATCAAGGGGCCCAGGGCTCAGGGTCCAGAAGGTCAAGAGCCGCTGCTACCCGCTTGATGACTGCACTTGCCTCGGATCGGCTCTGAACTGGGCCCAGGTCCCTCGGCCCTGGGCCCTATGCCCCACCTCACTGCAACAAGGCATTGATCGCCTGCAGGTCCGCAAGATCAATCGTGCCGGTCGCCTGCTTCAGGCGCAGCCGGTTCAGCACCAGGTTGTGGCGGGCCAGGGAATGGTCGCGCTGGGCCTGGAACAGTTGCTGCTGCGAGATCAGCACGTCGACGATGGTGCGGGTGCCAACTTCGAAGCCGGCCTCGGTCGCCTCCAGCGCGCTGTTGGCCGACACGACCGCCAAATTGCGCGCCTGAACCTCGCTCAGACCGGCCTTCACCGCGCGATAGGCGTTGCGCACGCTGCGCATCACCGCGCGCCGCTCCGCTTCCAGATTGTCGATCGCCGCTTCGCGGTCGTAGACCGCCTGACGTACCCGTGACTGGGTCGCACCGCCAGCGAATATCGGCACGTTGAGACGGATCCCGATGACTGTCGTCTGATTGTCCTGATCGCCGGGCGAACGTTGGCCGGCAAACACGCGATCACCGGATTCGTCGCCATCGAGCCAGGTCAGAAAGGCATCGACCGTCGGATAGTGACCGGCCTTGGCCGTCTCCACCGCGTGGCCACGCGCTTCCAGCAACAACTCCCGGGCGCGCAGGCTGGGACTGGCTTCGAGCGCCTGCTCCACCCACACGGCCATCTCGGCATCGGGTGCTTCCAGCGGCAGCTCTTCGCGCAGCCGGTTCAGCCCACTGACCGTCTGGCCGGTGATCTCCGCCAGCGCCTCATAGGCATCGTCGACGCCGTTTCTGGACAAAATGACATTGGCGAGCGAGGCATCTGCACGGGCGCGCGCCTCATGCACGTCGGTTATCGCCGACAGACCAACCTCGAAGCGCTGCTCGGCCTGATCCAGCTGGCGACGCACCGCCTTTTCCTCGGCTTCGGCGAAACTGAGGCTGTCCTGCGCGGTGAGGACAGCGAAATAGGCTTCGGTAACGCGCAGCAACAGACTATCGAAGGCCAGATCGTATTCAGCCTGGGCCCTGGCCACATCCGCCCGCGCGCCGCGCAGTTGGGTGTAGTTGGCGCGGTTGTAGATGCTCTGGCTCACATCGATCCGGATGTCGCGCGAGCGCCTTTCGGTCTCGAACGGCACCTGCTGGAAATTGACCACGCCGCCGGCCTGATTGAACTGACTCTGGCTGCCCTCCGAGTCGGTATTGCTGTAGGTGAATGTTCCGCTGGCCTGCGGCAGCAGGCTAGCGCGCGCCTGCGGTTCGGACTCACCGGCGGCCAGTCGGGTTGCGTCAGCCGCCTGCAGGGCAGGATCGCTGGTCCGCGCCAGTTCGAATACCTGCAGCAGGTCTGCCGCGGCGCTCGCCGGACCGGCAACAGCCAGGGCGATGGCAAGCGCCAGGAACTGAGGAACAATCGGGCGAATCTTACGCATGCGGAATACCTCGGGTGCCGGCTGAAGGGAATTACAGGTCAAATCGGGGAATGGGATGCGCACCGTCCAGGTAGTCCAGGACGGTTTCAAACAGGCTGTCCTCGGCAAAGTCCTCATCGCCCAGACGGCTGATGCGCACCGCTTCCATCGCCGGTCCGCTGCCATGCACGGCGAACAGCCGGCCACCCGGTGCGAGCCAGTCGCGCCAATGGTCGGGCACACCCGCCACCGCACCGGTGACGGCAATCGCGTCGAAGCGAAAGCCGGGTTCAAACCCGGTCAGCGCATCAGCCAGCACCAGTTCGAGATTGCGGAAGCCGCCCTGCTGCAGACGCGAGCGCGCGTTGTCGAGCAAGCCTTCGCGGCAATCGATGCTGGTCACGCGCCGACCCAGGCGGGACAGGCATGCACTCAGATAGCCGCTGCCGGTGCCGATTTCCAGCACCTCGTCGTCCTCATCGATGGTCAAAGCCTGCAACACCCGGCCTTCGACCACCGGCTTCATCATGAACTGCCCTTCGCCGATCGGGATCGCCACGTCGGCATAGGCCAGCTTGCGATAGCGCACCGGCACGAAGTCCTCGCGCTTGATGCTGCCGATGACCTCCAGCACACGCGGATCGAGCACATCCCACGGACGCACCTGCTGCTCGACCATGTTGAAACGGGCGCGTTCGAAATTCAGTACATTGGCCATGGATGCGACCTGCGAGAAGAAAGCCGACTAGCCTAGGCATTCGGCGAGCATTGAACAAGCACTATGGGTGCAGCTTGAGTCACCGTCAGCTTGCCGGCGAGTGCCGTTGGTCATCGTGGCCATCCGACCTTGTGCGCCGCAGCAGCCAGGCGGACGGTCTGAAAGTGGATATCGACGATGTCCTCGACGCTGTCGGCGTAGCCACCGGCCATGCTGATCGCCAGAGGCAGCGCCGCTTCACGGCAACTGTCGATCACGGTCCGGTCGCGCTCGGCCAGGCCTGACTTGCTCAGCTGCAGAAAGCCCAGTCGATCGCCGGCGTAGGGGTCGGCGCCGGCCAGGTAGAACACCAGATCGGACCGGGCTCGCTCCATCGCGAGCGGCAGATGCTGCCTGAGCAAGCTCAGGTATTCGTCATCGCCACAGCCGTCGGCGAGCGCAACAGTCAGATCGGCCGGCTCCTTGAAGGCCGGATAATTGCGCCCGGCGTGCATGTCGAAACAAAAGATCGATGGGTCGGCGCGGGTCAGTGCGGCGGTGCCATTGCCCTGGTGAACGTCCAGATCGACTACCAGAACCCGCCGCACGCCCAGCGTCGCCTGGGCGTGGCGGGCGGCGACAACGGTGTCATTGAAGATGCAGTAGCCGGCCCCCTGGGCACGCTGTGCATGATGGGTGCCGCCGGCCAGATTCACCGCCAGCCCGCCGGCCAATGCCGCCTCCGCGGCAGCCATGGCCGCACCGGACACACGCCGACTGCGCTCGGCCATTGCAGCGCTCCAGGGAAAGCCGATCCGGCGCTGCTCGGTCACGCTTAGCGTGCCATCCCTCACCCTTGCCACGTACTCCGGGCAATGCACCCGCAACAACGCCGCATCATCGGCCCGCGGCGGCAGACGCAACTCGATCCCCAACTCCGTCGCCGACGCCTCGACCCGCTCGCGCAGCAGCCGGTACTTGCTCATCGGAAAACGGTGCCCTGCGGGCAAGGGCAACTCGAAGCTGTCGCAGTAGTAGGCGGGCAGTGCTGCGGGCATTGGCGACGGCGGAAAACGTTGCCAGCCAGATTACTTCAGAACGAAGCTCACCATCGTGAACAGATTCGTTCGACACTCCTCGGAGATCGGCTCGGTCAACGTCCAGCGACTGATCCCCTCGATGGCGGCCTCGCCGAAGCCGCCCTCACTGGGTTCGGCCAGAACGACCACACGTTCGACGGCTGTCTCCCTCCGTCGCTGTCGGTCTGACGATATGTTCTCGGATACCATCACGCAATGACTGACTACACGGGCAACTACACCCGCATCCGGCAACAGATCGAGAATGCCAGCAGGGATTCAGGACGCCCCGCCGGCAGCGTGCACCTGCTCGCCGTCAGCAAGGGCCAGCCGGTCGAGGCGATCGAGGCGGTCGCCGCACTCGGTCAGCGCGCCTTCGGCGAGAACTACGTGCAGGAAGGCGTTGCCAAACAGCAGGCTCTGGCCCGACTCGACCTGGAATGGCATTTCATCGGCCGGCTGCAGAGCAACAAGGCGGCGCTGGTGGCCGCCCACTTCGACGTCTGCCAGAGCGTTGACCGGCTGCGGCTGGTCGAGGCGCTGGGGCGGGCCAGACGATCGGATCAGCCACCCCTGCAGATCTGTATCCAGCTCAATGTCGACGCCGAAGCTGGCAAGGGTGGCGCGCGGCCGGACGAACTGCCGGCCCTGGCCGCCGCGGTCGCCGCCTCTCCGACCCTGAGCCTGGCTGGCCTGATGGCGATTCCGCGACCGGATTCCGACCAGTCCCGGCACGCCTTTGCCCGACTCGCCGACCAGTACACCGATCTCCGCCGCGATCACCCGCAGGTCAACATCCTGAGCATCGGCATGAGCGATGACTACCCGCAAGCCATCGCCGCCGGCAGCACACTGGTGCGTATCGGCACAGCGCTGTTTGGCGCCAGGCCTGCGCCTACGGCTGGGTGAAGAACGCGAAAGTCACCCAGTTGCGCTGGCAGCCTTCCGGCACGATCGTGATCAACTTCCAGTCCTTGACCACCCGGCTGACCTCGGCGCCAAAACCACTGCCCTGCGGTTCGCCCAGGATGACCACCCGCTCGACACCGCTCTGATTCAGGTCCAGACCGAACAGCACCGCGCCGACGGATCGCTTCTCCAGTGCAGTGCTCGGGAAACTGATCGGCGTCTGCTGGACCACGTCCTGCAACTCGGGACAGTTATCCGGCCGCCCCTCCGGCGCCATCGGGACCAGTTCGGTCAGCCTGGACAGATCAGCATGGTCGCCGGCCTTGTCGCCGGTGCGCTGCATCGCCGCCACCGATGCGCGCCAGACCAGGGCCATCGCCAGACGCCGATCGAAGCTGTCGATACTGCGCTGCATCGGATACAGCGCGATGGCCTGATCCAGGCGCTCGCTCGCCAGTGCCAGGTGTCCGGGCGATCGACTGATCGCAGGTTCGGTCAGCCTCGCCATCGCACCAAGCATCAATGCATCGATCAGCACGTCCCGATCGGGCGGCTGCAGCGCGCCCGCCTCGATTGCGGCGATGTCGGCGTATTGCACCGCGGTGGTCCAGAGCGATTGCCGCAGGTGCTCACCGGCCAGCGTCTTCCAGGCATGTGCCGACACATCCGAAGGCGCCTTGTCGGCTTCCAGGCGATCACGCAGCAGCCGGGTCAACTCGCTGCTGGCGGTACGCGCGTCCTTCTGCAGGATCACCCGCAACTCGGCCAGCCCGATCGCCACCTCGGTCTGGTCCAGGTCACCGATGCCCCGGGCGCTCAGGTTCAGCGCACGCATGTAGGTGTGTTCGGCGAGTTCTGCGGTGTGGGCAAAGGGAAAGGCCAGCCGTGCGTAGTTGTAGGCCAGCACTGCGGTCGTAGGGTGATCACCAAGCTCAGCTTCGGCCCCGCGCCAGGCCGCCTCGCCATGGGTCAGCGCTGCAGTCACGTTGCCAGTCTCGAATGCCGTCTGGTAGTCGCGGTAGGCCTGCAGATAATCCCCCTCCTGGGCCGACAAACTGCCAGCCAGCAACAAGGCCGGCAGCAGAGCTATGCGACCCAGCACCAAACGGCCCAGTCCTGTGCGGACCAGTGCCAGACGACAGTCACGAATACGCAAACGACTCATGCAAACTCCTTGATGACCCAAACCCGTTTCCAGCCGAACACTGCAGGGCGCCGCCGCAGCGGAAACCGTCAGCGCGCAAATTACCACAAGCTACCCCACCCCCAGCTTGACGCCAACTGCACCAAGCGGCACTATGCGCGGCTGTCACGTTTCGTGGGGCGGTAGCTCAGCTGGGAGAGCGTCGCGTTCGCAATGCGAAGGTCGGGAGTTCGATCCTCCTCCGCTCCACCACTTGCATTTTAAAATCAATAACTTAAACCTGATTTCTTGCAAGGTCCCACAACCCGGCCAACATTCTGGAAACGCTTACCGAGCAGGGTTTTCAAACGCTCGGTCAGCATGCGCGCCATGGCTTTGTGTGGAAGATCGCGCAATTTGGGGCTGCGACGCCAACGGTCGCAGCCCCACCGCAGCTGGTCATGCGACCGTTGGCGCAGTAGCCGTTTTTGACGCCTTCCCGGTGTCTACGACGGACAATTCGAGCCAACCGGCAGGGACAGTATCCCTGTCAACGGGTGCGACCGAAAAGGGGTCGCTACGGGGTTTCGGTCGAAGCGGCCACAACGGGCAATCAGGACACGAGCACCCCGCAGTTTGTTGGCGCCATGTGCCCGGCGCAAGCTCATCGT
>DAIMJK010000110.1:9929-10502 GCA_036722245.1 Lysobacterales bacterium | reverse complement strand
CCCGGCTGATCAACCGGGAGCACGGCAAGGTGCTGTCGGACGCCCGCGGCGAGGTGACCCGGGGGCTGGAGGTGGTCGAGTTCGCCTGCGGCATTCCGCATCTGATCAAGGGCGAGCACTCGATGAACGTCGGCCGCGATGTCGACAGCTGGAGCGAGTACGCCCCGGTCGGCGTGGCCGCCGGCATCACGCCCTTCAACTTCCCCTGCATGGTGCCGCTATGGATGTTCCCGGTGGCGCTGGTCTGCGGCAACAGCTTCATCCTCAAGCCCTCCGAACGCGATCCGTCCTGCTCCAACCTGCTCGCGCAACTGCTGTTTGACGCCGGACTGCCGCCAGGCGTATTCAACGTGCTGCACGGCGACAAGACCGCCGTCGACGGCCTGCTCGATCACCCGGATGTGGCGGCCGTCAGCTTCGTCGGCTCCACCCCGATCGCCGAATACGTCTACGCCCGCGGCTCGGCTGCTGGCAAGCGGGTGCAAGCCCTGGGCGGTGCCAAGAACCACATGGTCGTGATGCCCGACGCCGATCCCGGCCAGGTCGCCGATGCGTTGCTGGGCGCCGGCTATG
>DAIMJK010000110.1:0-9919 GCA_036722245.1 Lysobacterales bacterium | reverse complement strand
GGCCGGCGAGCGCTGCATGGCGATCTCGGTCGCCGTCTGCGTCGGTGACGCGGTCGCCGATAGCCTCATCGCTGCGCTGGCCCCGCGCGTGCGCGCCCTCAAGATCGGCCCCGGCGATGAGGGCGACATGGACATGGGCGCCCTGATCACCGCCGCCCACCGCGACAAGGTCAGCGGCTACGTCGATCTGGGCGTCAACGAAGGCGCCGAGCTGGTCGTCGACGGCCGCGGTCTGCAACTGCCCAGCCACCCCGAAGGCTTCTACCTCGGCGGCTGCCTGTTCGATCGCGTAACGCCGGAAATGCGCATCTACCGCGAAGAGATCTTCGGCCCGGTCCTGTGCGTGATGCGCCTGCCCGACTACGACAGCGCATTGGCCCTGGTCAACGCCCACGAATACGGCAACGGCACCGCCATCTTCACCCGCGACGGCGAGGCCGCCCGCCACTACGCCCACCACGTCCAGGCCGGCATGGTCGGCATCAACGTCCCGATCCCGGTGCCAATGGCCTTCCACAGCTTCGGCGGCTGGAAACGCTCTCTGTTCGGCCCGCTGCATGTGCATGGACCCGATGGCGTGCGCTTCTATACGAAGCTGAAGACGATGACAGCGAGATGGCCGCATGCGGTAGGCGGGGCGGAGTTCAGTATGCCGACGATGAAGTAGCGATTCACCCTTCACGTTCTACACCGGCGCGAATACTCCGCATGCCAGCCTCCGCGGTCGATGCGGCCGAGGCCGTGCTGCTGGCGCGCTCGGGGTCCCATCGCACGCCCATCGCCATACGCCAGCGAATGGTCGTAGCATCTGCGTTCCGCACATTCGAGCACCCGCCATGGACTTCGACAACCGTCTGCGTCGTACCCTGGGGAGTCTGGATCGCTTTCCGGCCAGCCTGCGTGGCTGGCTGCGAACCAAGGCGATTGGACGAACGATCCACTTCGTGGGCACCGCTGGCCTGGGCATCGACGAGCTCAGCGCCGAACGTGCGGTGATCAGCATCGTCAATCGGCGGCGGGTGCAGAATCACATCGGTACCGTGCATGCCGCGGCGATGGCGCTGGTGGCCGAGACCGCCAGTGGACTTGCGCTGGGCATGCACCTGCATGACGGTGCGGTGCCAGTGATCAAGCGAATGAGCATCGACTATGTGCGGCGGGCCAAGGGCGATCTGCGCGCGGTGGCCCAACTCACGCCGGAACAGCAGCGCAGCCTGCAGAACGATGAGCGCGGCGAGTTGCTGGTCGCCGTCGGCGTCAGCGATTCCGAAGGGGCCGAACCGATCCAGTGCCAGATGCTTTGGGCGTGGACGCCAAAGCGGCGGTGATTGGCCTGAGTACTACTGGTCGAGCCGGACACAGCCGAGGCGGGAGTGCAACTCGGGCTTCCGTTGAAACTGCCTGCTGGCCCCCTGCCCTCAATCTCCCCGCTTCCGTGGTTCAAGCTCGCCTAGCGCCTCCTCGGCCAGCCGGCGGCCCAGCTCGATCATTTCGCTGGCTCGCCAGAACTCGTAGAAGAAGCAGGCGTCGTGCGGTATCTGGACCAGCAGGTCGGGCGGATCGAGCGCAAGTTGCATCTGGCTGATACGTGCCTGCATCGTGTCCAGCGACAGACTCATCAGGTCCATCAGGCCCGATTGCGGCACAGTCGCTTCCTGTCGGGAGAGCAGCCGATCGATGTACTCGGCCACCTTGCCCTTCAAGCTGTCACCGTTACCTTCGTCGGTCTTCGCTGCGACAGGCCCGCGTGCGCGCTGCCGCAAGCCGTTGCGGCTGTGCTCGCGACGCATCGCCATCTGTGAATTGGCATCGACCGCAACGACCAGATCAGCGGTGAACAGGCGGGTAGCGGCAATCGGGACCGGCGCGAGCAAGCCGCCGTCGACCAGATCGCGGCCACCGATACGATGCGGCGTGAATACCATCGGCATCGCGATCGATGCACGGATCGCATCGAACAGCGAGCCTCTGGTCAGCCAGTGCTCGCGCTGGATCTTCAGATCGGTCGCCACCGCGACAAAAGGCAGCGCCAGTTCCTCGATCTGATGATCGCCGACCAGCTCCCGCATCGCGCCGATGATTCGGTCTCCCTTGATCAGACCTGGATGGCCGAAGGTGAAATCAAGCAGCCGCAGCACGCCGCCGCGTTCCAGCGCACAGACCCAGCGCTTGTACTCGGCCAGCTTGCCGGCGGCGTGGATACCACCGACCAACGCGCCCATCGACGAGCCGGCGATCGCCGCCACGTCATAGCCCTTCTCTTCCAGCACCTCGATCACGCCGATATGCGCCAGCCCGCGCGCACCTCCGGCACCGAGCACCAACGCAACGCGCGGGAGCCTGTCCTTGCCCCTGGCGCCGCCGGCGTCGGGCGACGCCTCGTCCAGGTGCTTGGCGGAAGATGTCGTCGACAGCTCGGGCTGACTGGTCTTGCTCATCTGCCCATCGTACCGGATGCGGCGCTCCATATTGGACTGCGGCGCTCCGCGCCGCTTTGGACGCTCTTCCCGGATCCGGCCAGTCGCGTCGCTCGCCGACAAGCGGCGACGCAGGTTCCATGGGCAAATCTGTCGCAGACATGGCGCCGCGCGGCGCGGGCCGGCCAGAAGCATCCAAAGCGCTGCGGAGCATCGCACTCCAAAGAGTGCTGCGCACTCAGGACGCAACACACTCAGTACACGGCGCGCTATCGTAACGGCCCTCAGCTTCAATCGCGCTGCCGGAGCACACGATGCCCATACCTGCCCGCACTGCCCTGATCACCGGCGCCTCGGCGGGCATCGGCGCCTGCTTTGCCCGGCAACTGGCCGCCGCCGGCTGGAATCTGGTCCTGACTGCACGCCGGCTGGAGCGTCTGGACGAGCTTGCCGGCGAGCTTGGGCAGGCCCATGGGGTTCGGGTCGAATGCATCGCATTGGATCTCGCCGCGACCGGGGCGCCGGCGCAGCTGGTCAGCGAACTGGAACAACGCGGACTGGCGATCGACATGCTGGTCAACAATGCCGGCTTCGGGCTGCCCGGGACCTTCCTCAGTCATGATTGGGCGACGCACGAAGAGTACCTGCGCCTGATGCTGGGCCATCCGACCGAATTGGCGCACCGCCTGCTGGCCGGCATGCAAGAACGTCGTTATGGCCGGATCATCAACGTCTCCAGCGTCGCCGGGCTGGTCCCTGGCACCGCCGGCCACACGCTGTACTCGGCGACCAAGAGCTATCTGGTCAAGCTGTCGCAGTCGCTGGCACTGGAGAACCGCGACCGCGGCATTCACGTCTGCGCGCTGTGCCCGGGCTTCACCTACTCCGAATTCCATGACGTCAACGGCACCCGGCCATTGGTCAAGGGAATGCCGAAATGGATGTGGATGGAAGCCGATCCCGTCGTCGCCGCCGGCCTGCGCGCGGTCGAGCAAGGCCAGGTGATTTGCGTTCCCGGCGCCTGGAACAAGTTCGTCTACACGTTGCTATCGATCCTCCCCGACCGCTGGGCACTCGCCCTGGTCGACCGCCGCTCGCGCAGCTTCAGGAAGCGCTGAGTCAAGAGCAGTTCCAGTGGCCAGTTGAGAGCAGCCAGAGCAGAGCCGTTCAAGGGTTTAGGTTTTGCGCTTTACGGTTCGCGGAGCTCACCGACATCCTGCGCACCGTGGCTCCCCGCTGTGTTGCTCTTCTGGCCCCTGCGCCCTGTGCCTGGGCCCTGTGCCCTGGGCCCTGGGCCCTCGCTCTCCCATGACTTGTGACCCCCTTGATCCAGCCGATATGGTGTTATACATTACTAGCACACCAACTCGACCACTGGAGTACCGCATGAATCGTCGAGTCCAACTGGGTCTGATCCTGCCGATGTTGCTCGCGCTGTGTCTGGCGGCGTTGTCGCTGACCGGCTCACACGGGCACTTCGATTCTGCGGTAGGCGCACAGCTGACGCCGGACTCGGACGGCATTGGGCCAGTCGAACAGACGGGCGAGGCCCGAACCGGGTCCAGCACCCTGCTGGCCGAACTGGACATGCCTTTCTTCTCCTTCGCCGGCATCACCAGGGCGCGCCTATGAACATGGACTGGAATGACGCGCTACCGATCTATCGGCAGCTGAAGGAGCGGGTCATCGCGATGATTCTCGACGGCGAACTCAATGAGGGCGAGGCGATTCCGTCGGTGCGGCAAGTCGCGGTCGAGTTTCGGGTCAATCCGTTGACGGTCTCCAAGGCCTATCAGGAACTGGTCGACGAATCACTGGTGGAAAAGCGCAGGGGGTTGGGGATGTACGTCAGGGATGGAGCACGGGACGCGCTGCTGGAACGCGAACGTGAACATTTCCTGCGTGAAGAGTGGCCGCGCATCGTCGAGCGCATCGCCCGTCTGGGGCTGGATCCTTCCCGTCTGCTCGATGCTGCCAGAACTACCGGAGAGAAATCATGAGCGTCATACGAGCGCGGGGACTGAGCAAGCGATTCGGCAGCAAGGCCGCGCTGGACGGAGTGGATCTGGACGTCCAGCCCGGTCGCATCATCGGTCTGATCGGTCCCAATGGTGCCGGCAAGACCACCGCGCTGAAGGCGATTCTGGGCTTGACGGCGTTTGATGGTGAACTGGAAGTGCTCGGCCGCGATCCCTTCCGCCAACGCCATGCCTTGATGCATGAGGTCTGCTTCATCGCCGATGTCGCCGTGCTGCCGCGCTGGATCCGCGTCTGCGAGCTGATCGAATATGTCGGTGCAGTGCATCCTCGCTTTGACCGCAAGCATTGCGAAGCGATCCTGGCGAAGACCCAGATCAAGCCCGGCAACCGGATCCGCGAGTTGTCCAAGGGCATGATCGTGCAGGTCCATCTGGCGCTGGTGATGTCGATCGATGCGCGCCTGCTGATCCTGGATGAGCCCACCCTGGGTCTGGACATCCTCTACCGCAAGCGCTTCTACGAGCAGTTGCTGAACGACTATTTCGACGGTGAACGCACGATTCTGATCACCACCCATCAGGTCGAGGAAATCGAGCATCTGCTGACCGACCTGCTGTTCATCCGCGATGGCCGGATCGTGCTGGACCAGAGCATGGAAGCGGTCGCGGCGAGCTATCACCAGGTGCTGGTGCCGGCCGATCGACTAGCCCAGGCGCGCGCCCTCGGGCCGTTGAGTGAACGACGTCTGCTCGGCAAGACCGTCTGCCTGTTTGGCGACAAGGACGCCAGTCAGCTGGCCGGGCTGGGTGAGATCCACCCGGTATCGGTGGCCGACCTGTTTGTCGCCTTCATGGAATCCTCGCCCGAATCTTCGGTCCAGGCAGGAGCAATGCAATGAGCGCACTGAAGTACACGACCTTGCTCAAGCGCGAGTACTGGGAGCATCGGGGCTCGCTGAAGTGGACGCCAGTGTGGATCGGCGGCGCGATCCTGCTGATGCTGATCCTGGCCTGGATTACCGGTCAATCGGTGATATTCCGCAACGACGGCTCCGAGCATCTGGTCGAGGGTGGCTTGAAGATGCTGGAACAGAACGCGAGTGCCGAACAGCTGCGGATGGGTACCGCCGCGATGCTCTACGGCACCGGCGCGGTGTTCTCGATCGCGATGTTCTTCGTGCTGTTCTTCTACTGCCTGGGCGCGCTGTATGACGACCGCCGCGATCGCAGCCTGCTGTTCTGGCGTTCGCTGCCGGTGTCGGACATGGAAACGGTGCTGAGCAAGCTGGCAATGGTGCTGATCGCGGTGCCGCTGATCTATTTTGTGGCGATCGTCGCGTTCCAGATCGTGCTGCTGATCGTGGCCGGCTTGATGATCCTGATCCAGGGGGGAAATCCGGTCAAGCTGTTGTGGGGTCCGGTCGAGCCGATAGCCTACTGGTCGCGACTGGCGGTCGCCTTTGCCTTGCAGTCGCTTTGGTTGCTGCCGGTCTACGGCTGGCTGTTGCTGGTGTCCGCCTGGGCCCGCTCCAAACCCTTCCTGTGGGCGGTGCTGGTCCCGGTCGTGCTGGCCGTGCTGGAAGCCTGGTCCAGCCTGACCGTTTCGTTGCAGCTGGGCTACAAGTTCGGCGAGTTGCTGCTCTCACGCATCGTGACCGGCTTTGCCCCGCTGAGCTGGACCTCCACCGATGGGAGCGGCTCGATGATGGTCGGCGCGCCGGGCGAGCGCTACAGCACCGAATGGAATGTGCTGATCGAGCGGTTGGGCACGCTGGAGATGTGGGTCGGCATCGCGATCGGCATCGCCTTCATCGCCGCGGCGATCTGGATGCGTCGGTATCGGGACGATTCCACAACAACGTGATCGCGTGCAAGGCGTGACGACGGCAATGTGGCTGCGCTCCCAGGAAGAACGACGATGCCCACCTGGGAGCGCTGGCATCCTTTCGGCCAAGGGTGCGATTCAAACTGATGTTTTGGGGAACCTGCAAAGCCATTAAGGGCCCAGGGCCCTGGGCCCAGTCCAGAGCCAGCTTGAGGCGAGTGTGGGAGTCTTCGCGCAGCCATCGCGTTTGGCCCGGCCTCAAGTCGACTCTTGACCTTACTGGGCCCTGGGCCCTGAGCCCAGCTGAACCAAAGCGGTGGCAAGCCACCGCACGCCATATTGTCAGCGTTCCAGCTTCGCCATCGCGGTGCGCGCCACCTGCGTGATGCCATTCCAGTCGCGGGCGCGGATCCGCGCGCTGCTGGCCAGCCACGAGGCGCCGACGCACAGCACATTGGGCTGCTTGAGATAGTCGACCACGTCGTTCTCGGCTATTCCTCCGGTGGGACAGAAGCGGGCCTCGGCGAAGGGACCGGCGATCGCCTTCAGCCAATCTACACCGCCCACCACCGAGGCCGGAAACAGCTTGAAGTGGCTCAAACCGGCGGCCAGACCGGCCATCAGTTCGCTTGCGCTGGCCACGCCCGGCAGCAGTGGCATGCCGCTCTCGGCCGCCGCCGCCATCAGCGCCGCACTGTTGCCCGGCGAGATCGCCAGCCGGGCGCCGGCGTTCTGCACCGAGCGCAGCTGAGTCGGTGTTGTGACCGTACCGGCGGCCACGGTCAGCTCCGGCATTTCGCGCGCGATCCGCTCGATCGCCGCCAGGGCGGCATCGGTGCGCAGGGTCAGTTCGATCAGCCGCACGTCGGCGGCGAGCAGGCACTCGGCCAGCGGCAGCGCGCCGTCCAGATCCTCCAGAGTGACGACCGGGACGATCGGGGTCAGCTGCAACATCGAGGCGATGGACTTCTGTGCGCTCATCAGGTCTGCTCGTTCGGGGCTGGAACACGGTTGGGAATCGGGGCTTCGACACGCGTTCCGAACCGCAGGGTATGACTGCGGCCGGTTCATTCTGCTGGCTGGTCTAGCAGTTCTGCATACACCGCCAGCGTCTGGCGCTGCAGATCGGCGACCGTCGCAATGGTACTGCGATCAATGCGATGTGCCAGCGGCTGCCGCAACAATGCGACCGCGCGGTCGGTCAGCGTCGCCATGTCGCCCTCGGCGACCATCCCGGCCGGAAAGCAGGCGCGGAGCTGCTCGCCGACGCCGCCCAGGTCCCAGCCCAGCACCGGGCGGCCCAATTGCAGCGCCTCGGCCACGGTGCGGCCGAAGCTCTCCGGTCGGCTCGACAGCTGCAGGATCAGGTCGCTGCAGGCATAGATCCGGGCGACCTCGGAGGTCTGCGGCAGCGCCAGCCAGCAGTCGCGCAGTCCGAGCTGATCGGCCAGCGCGTCCAGCTCGGCCAGATAGGCATCCCGATCGGCCTGGCGTGCGCCGAGCAACAACAGCCGCGCATCCAGACCGCGCTGACGCAGATCGGCCAGCAGGCGCAGTGCGGTGGCATGGCCCTTCAGACGGGTGCCCCGTCCTGGCAGGGTCAACAGAAACTCGCCGGCCAGCTCTGGATGCTCGCGCCGCAGTCGTGATTTAAAGGCCGGATCGACAACAAGATCAGACGGGAAGCGCTCCGGGTCGACGCCGCGCGGAATCACCCGGATACGCTCGACCGCAAGCCCGGGATAGTTCTTCCGCACATAATCGGCCGAGGTCTGCGACACGCAGATCACCCGATCGGCGCGTGTCAGCACCGCGCTGTAGCGGCTGACCGAGTTGAGGCCGTGCACGGTACTGACCAGCGCTGGCCGCCGGTCGCGCGGCCAGCCGGCCAGCGCCATCCGGATCAGCCAGGCCGGCAGGCGTGAGCGGACGTGGATCAGGTCGGGTCGGAGCGAGCGCAACAGACGGCGGATCGCAAACAGCTGCCCCAGACTACGCAGCGACTTGTCACCGATCGGTAGCTGCAGATGCTCGCTGCCCTGCGCCTGCAAACGCTCGACCAGCACGCCGCCGGCCGACAACACGACTGACCGATGCCCGGCCGCGACCAGGGCTGCGGCCACTTCCAGCGTGGACCGCTCGGCCCCGCCAGCGACCAGCGCCGGCAGTACCTGCAGTACCGTCCAGCGGCGCTCGGTCACCGCCGCGACCGTTGCAAGAGTCGGCGCCGCTCAGCGCTCAAGCGGCGTCCGAATGATGGCCTTCGAGCTCATAGATCGCGCCGCAATAGGGACAGCGCGCCCGACCGCTGGCCTCGATCGGCAGATAGACCCGCGGATGCGAGTTCCACAGATGCATGCCGGGCATCGGACAAGCCAGCGGCAGATCGACCGCACTGACGCTGTAGCGGTTCTCGGCATTGGACGCAATCAGCTTGGCGGCAGTTGGATCAGGTCGGCTCATCAGCGGCAGGGTCCGGGTGGCAAGGGCGTGCATTATCGGGGTTGAGGGCGCTGGGGCATAGTGTGGCGGCGCTGCGATGGGCTTGAGTCGGAGCCGACAGCTACCTCGGGCGTGTTGGGCGAAGAGGGCCCAGGGCTCAGGGCCCAGGGCCCAGCAAGGGCAAAAGCCGCCTGACGGCACTTGACGCGGCTGCGGACGTAGTGAGGAAGGCGCACTTTTTCAGATCAGAGCTCACAAGCAGGAAAAGCGAAAAGAGCGAATAAACCACAAAGGACACAAAGGACACAAAGGAAAGCTTTTTGAGCACGGGCCTTCGCCGGCCACAGTCGCAGTTCCGCGCGGGTTAGCAAGTGGCGTCAGTGAACGATCAGGCTCTTCTGCTCTGCTCTGCTCTGCTCTCCTTCGTGTCCTTCGTCTCCTTTGTGGTCAATCAGCTCTTCTGCACTTTCGCTCTTCAAGCGTTCCTTGCAGTCTGCGCAAGAGCGCCTGACCGCGCATCAGCGCAATCCCTTTTCCAGCACCCGTCGATAGCGCGCGGCAGCCGCGCCCGGGTCGGGGCTGCCGAGGACGTCTTCGCACACGGCCAGCCAGTCGGCGCCGGCGGCGAGCAAGGGCGCTGCGTTGTCGGCGCTGATGCCGCCGATCGCGACCACCCGGCGATGGAAGACCCTGGCCTTGCGCAGCAGCGTGATCTCGGCCTGGACGGCGTCTGGCTTGGTCCGCGACGGGTAGAAGGCGCCGAAGGCGATGTAGTCGGCACCGGCATCGACCGCGCGTTGCGCATTGACCAGCGAGTTGTAGCAGGAGGCGCCGATCAGTGCAGCCGGTCCGAGCCGTGCCCGGGCCTGCGCAATGCTGCTGTCAAACAGCCCCAGATGGACCCCGTCAGCGCCCACAGCCAGGGCAAGCTCGACGTCGTCGTTGACGATGAAGGGCAGCTGGTAACGTCGGCACAGCGCAGCCAACGCCTCGGCCTCGGCCTGGCGCCGGGTGTGATCATCGCTGCTGTCGCGATACTGCAGCGCGCCTGCACCTGCCTGCAGCGCAGCTTCCACCCGCCGCGGCAGGTCCGGCCGACCGTCGGTGATAAGGTACAGCCCACCACGGCCGAGACTGGTCGGGGCACTGGTTGCACTCATCGTGACTTCCAGGTTGTTGGCGCTATTGTCATGTTGGATAACCGTCAAACCAATCCGGCTAAAGCTACCACTGCCGGGGTCGGGGTCGGGGTCGGA
>DAIMJK010000109.1:0-10530 GCA_036722245.1 Lysobacterales bacterium | reverse complement strand
CGCCGGACTGATCTTCAGGCGCGAACGAACTTCCACGCCGGCGCTTTCCAGCTCGGCCACCTCGGACTGCAGGGCCGACGGCGACAGCACCACGCCATTGCCGATCAGGCACTGCACCCGCGGTCGCAGGATGCCCGAGGGAATCAGGTGCAAGACGGTCTTGTGGCCACCGATGACCAGCGTATGTCCAGCATTGTGGCCACCCTGGAAGCGAACCACGGCGGCGACCTGCTCGGTCAGCAGATCGACAATCTTGCCCTTGCCCTCATCACCCCATTGGGCGCCGAGGATAACGACGGAAGTTGCGGGGGAACGCATGGGTTTAGATCCTCAAAAAACGTTTTAGGTTTTAAGTTTTAGGTTTTAGGGTAAGAGCAAAGACAAGGGCGCGGGACCAAGCGTGGATTGGGCGATTCGTCGCAAGGTTGGCGCCGCCGCTCCTGCTTGAACCCTAAAACTTAAAACCTAAAACCTAAAACGCTCTTCCAACCCCAATACATATCTCACCGCGTTAACCCCGAACGACATATAGCAAAACCAACCCCGCCCCCATGCTCCCTGCCCCGATCATCCGCAAGCGCCGATCGTCCAGTTCAATCAGACGCATCAGGGCCTGTCGCCAGGCTGCCGGAGCAGCGAAGGGCAGCAGCCCTTCGAACACCAACAGCAGCGCCAGCGCGGCCCACAGGTCTTGCACGGCTAGCGTCCCGAGGCCTCGCCCAGGTCCTTCAACAATGGCGAGTCGTGATCGAGCACCATCACGTCCTTGCCACTGCCGATGCTCTCGCGATAAAGCTCCTGTCGGCGCAAATACTCGTAAAACTCAGGATCCTTGTTGAAGGCAGCGGCATAAATCGCTGCGGCTTGCGCATCGCCGGCACCCTTGATCTCCTGCGCTTCACGGTCGGCTTCGGCCAGCAATACCTGCACTTGCCGGTCGGCCTCGGCCTGCAGTCGTTCGGCCGCCTCGCGGCCCTGACTGCGCAGCTCGCTGGCGACCCGCTTGCGCTCCGAACTCATCCGGTTGAACACCGACTCGGTCACCTGATCTGGCAGTTCGATCCGCTTGATCCGGACATCGACGATCTCGATTCCGAGCCCCTCGGCCACTTCATTGGCCTTCTCCCGCACCGTCACCATCATCGTCGACCTCGCATCGGCGACGACCGCCTGCAGCGTGCGCTTGTTGAACTCGTCGCGCAAACGATCCTTGACCACCTGGCCCAGCGCCTGGTTCGCGCGCAATTCGTCGCCGCGGGTCGCGGTGTAGTAGGTGTCGACGTCGGCGATCCGCCACTTCACCACCGAATCGACGGTGACGTCCTTCTTTTCGGACGTGATGTAGCGCTCCGGAGTGGAATCCAGAGACAAGACCCGGCGATCGAAATGGATCACGTTATTGACCAGCGGGATCTTCATGTGGAGGCCGGGCTTGAAGTCCGAACGGGTGATCTCGCCGAGTCGGAACAACACCGCGTATTGATCCTCACGCACAGTGAAGAAGGCGCTGGACAGGAGCAGGATGCCAAATACGATAGCCGCTGCGATCAGATGTTTCATCATCTCAATTCACCTCCCGCCGAGTTGCAGTCGGTCCGGGCTCAGTGCCCCGGGCCTGCTCCAGCAACTTGTCCAGCGGCACATACATCAGGCTGCCCGAACTGGAGTCCATGATCACCTTGGGTGTGCGCATCAGGGTCTGGCGCAAGGTATCGAGCGCGATACGCCGGCGGGTCACGTCCGGCGCGGCCTTGTATTCGGCCACGAGCAAGTCAAAGCGCGCAGCTTCACCGCGCGCTCGTGCGATCACCGACTCGCGATAGCCCTGCGCCTGCTCCAGCACGCGCGCCGCTCGGCCGCGCGCTTCGGGTACTTCCTTGCTCGCGTAGGCACGCGCTTCGTTGGCGAATCGCTGTTCGTCCTCACGCGCCTTGATCGCGTCGTCGAAGGCATCCTTGACCTGGTCCGGCACCCGCACGTCCTGGAAGTTCAGCGCGCGCACATTGATCCCGGTGCCATACAGATCGGTCAGTTCCTGGGTCAGCGAGGCGGCCGCCAGGGTAATCTCGGCGCGGCTGCCGACCAGCACATCATCCAGCGTCTTTGAACCCACGATCTGACGCACGGCACTTTCGGCCGCCTGCGTCAGCGCCTCCTCCGGTCCGCGCACCTTGAACACAAAATCGCGCGCATCCTTGATGTCGTACTGCAGGGCGAAGTCGATCGTGATCAGGTTCTCGTCGGCAGTGAGCATGCTGACCGTATCCGACATCGAGCGGACCTGAGTCACGTCGACCCGGTACATCCGGTCGATCGGCCGCGGAAAGGTAAACTGCAAACCGGGTTCAAGTATCCGCGTGAACTCACCGAAGCGCAGCACCACACCGCGCTGGCGTTGATCGATGACATGGAAGGAGTCGACGACCAGCCAGAGTACGGCCAGACCGACGACGATCGCGATCAGGCCACCAAAACCGCCGGAACCGGTGCCATCGCTCTGGCCACCGCTGTCGCCCCGTCGCCGCTGACCGCCACCGAACAGACCCGCCACCGAGTCCTTCAACCGCCGCAACATCTCCTCCAGGTCAGGTGGCTGCTCGCGGCCCCCACCGCCGCCACCATTGCCCCAAGGATCACGCCGACCACCGCCGGGCTCATTCCAGGCCATGCTTCGCTTACTCCTGTCCTATATCGACTCGCAGCGCGGCGACGGCCAGATCGGCACTATCGCGATCACGATGCAAAATGAACCCGCAACAATACAGCAGCGCGCGTGGAGCTGCCATCAACGAACTGCTCATAAGTGCGAGTCAAACTGATGTTTTGGGGAACACTCAGTCTTGAGGGCCCAGGGCACAGGGCCCAGGGCACGGTGAAGATCCAGCTTGCGGCAAGCATCGAGCTTTCCCGCAGCCGTTGCGCTTCAACTCGCCTCGAGCCGACTCTTGATCTTACTGGGCCCTGGGCCCTGGGCCCTGAAGCGTACACACGTTCGGAAACCACAACTCAACCCGCACCGCTCCCTCATTCGTGCCACGGTGCTTCAATGAAGGGTGGGTAGCTTCTGCTCGTCCGCCAATGCCTTGAGTTGCGCGGCGGGCAGCAAGGTGGATGCCTTGGCCAGTTCCGCGCCGGCCGCCTCGAGTTTCTCCATCTGCATGGTCAGCTTGCTGCGCGAACGTTCGATGCCCTGCTGGGCATCACTGATCTCGCCGATGCTGGCGCTGTCGACGTTGTTGCGCAGCCACAAGCGGTTCGACAACAGCAACTTGAGCGCCTCGGTGATCTGCTGATCCGAATCCAGCGAAGCGAGCATTGGTATCCCCGGTGCACCGGGGATCTCCGCCAGTGCCGACTTCAGCGCGCGGATCCGGTCCCGACACTCGTAGAGCTCCGCTTCCAGCAGATCGGCGCTGTCAAGAAAGCGCCGGACCGCAGCCTGCCGACGGCGCAAGGCAAGCAACTTGACCAGCAGCACCACGAACGCGATCGCCGTCAAGGCAATGAAACCGATCAACCACAGCACGACTGCCACCCAGATGGACTTCGGCCTGCAATCTTAACCCGCATTGGCTTCCCCGTCCTGTGGCGGTGGCGTGAGTTGCCGACAGAAGACTCACGAGTGCAAGCCTGCCGTAGAGTAGCGTCGTCACCGTAGCCCCCGAGTCTGCCGATGTTGCGTCCCGCCCTCCTGTATCGCCCAGCCGCGATCGTTCTGGCCTTGCTGGTCCTGGCCTACCTGGTGCTGGTGCTGCCCCTGCAACCGTCGAACGATCGTGACTGGTCGCCCGACCAAGCGCGACTGGCGAGCGGCCATATCGACGGCGATGCGGTCTTGATCGAGAACGTGCGCAACGCCCACTACCGCTCAACCAGCGATTTCGATGTGCACTGGGAGCAGCGGCGTTTCGATCTGCGCGAGCTGGAGTCGGTCTGGTTCGTGGTCGAGCCTTTCGCCGACTGGCGCGGGCCGGCCCATACCCTGCTCAGCTTCGGCTTCGGCGACGGCCGTTATATCGCCATTTCGGCGGAGATCCGCAAGGAGCAAGGCGAGAGTTTCTCACCCTGGCGCGGCCTGCTGCGGCAGTACGAGCTGATCTACATCATCGGCGACGAACACGATCTGATTGGACTGCGCGCCAACCACCGCAACGATGACGTCTACCTGTATCCGATGCGCAGTACCGGCGAGCAGAGGCGCGCATTGTTCGTCTCGATGCTCGATCGCGCCAACGAATTGGCGCGACAGCCGGAGTTCTACAACACGATCAGCAACACCTGTACCAGCAACATCGTCGATCATATCGAGCTGATTGCTCCGGGCAGCATCCCCTTCAGCTACAGGACCCTGCTGCCTGCCTACGCCGATGACCTGGCCTTTGATCTGGGCCTGATCGACACCGAGCTGCCGCGCGAGAGCTACCGCGCCGCCCACCAGATCAATGACCTCGCCCGACGCCACGCCGGCAGCCCGGCGTTCTCCGAGCAGATCAGGGCCAGGTAAGGCGCACGCCGCACTGGTTGCCGCTCAGACCCCATCAAGCGGCAGTCTTGGCAGGCAAGGCAGGTCCGGGAATCGGCGCACGATCAGCCTTCAAAGCCGTCCTCGAAGATTGCGGACTCCACGCATGCGCTCGCACTCTCAAAGCGCGACACGGTACTGCTTTGCAGCACATACAACTCGCCGTCCTCGCCTTCGCCGAAGCCATAGACGTTGCTCGGCACCACCGTGAACTGACTGCTGCTCCAGTTGCCTGGACTGCCTTCGGTGGCGAAATACAGCTGCCGGCCACAGAAGTCGGCGTACACGTACACGCCATGCAGTCCCTGGATACAGCCTCGATAGCGGTAGCCGCCGGTGATCGAGCACCGGCTCTGAGTGTGTGGATAGGTGATGATGGGCTCGACGAAGGTGCCGGAGCAGCCGCCAGGTCCGGCGATGTCTCCTTCGCGGCAATTCCAGCCATAGTTCAGCCCGCCGTTGCTGCCCGCCGGCTCGAGGGACACCTCCTCACGCGAGGACGCGCCCACATCGGCGATCAGCATGTCGCCGGTCTGGCGGTCGAAGCTCCAGCGATAGGGATTGCGAAAGCCGAGCGACCAGATCTCGTCGGGGGCGGGACCGCCGACGTTCGGGTTGTCCGGCGGAATCGTATAGGGAACGCCGCAACTGGCTGTGGCACAGGGGGCGATCCGCAGCATCTTGCCGAGCAGGCTGTTGGGATTCTGGGAGGTCGCGCTGGATTGACCGCCG
This sequence comes from Lysobacterales bacterium, assembly GCA_036722245.1. GTDB lineage: Bacteria > Pseudomonadota > Gammaproteobacteria > Xanthomonadales > SZUA-5 > JAWLAT01. The sequence goes on along the minus strand of DAIMJK010000109.1, from coordinate 5,276 downwards.
TCGCCCAGGCCAATGTACAGATAGCCATCCGGTCCGAAGTGGATGTCACCACCGTTGTGATTGCCTGCGGGTTGGTTGACCGTCAGGATCTCCACGGCTGAACCCGCGTTTGCAACATTGGGGTCACCGGCAGACACCTGATAGCGCGCGATCACCGTTTCCAGTGCGTTTCCACCCGTGCCATCGCGGGTATAGCTGACGTAGAAGTAGCCGTTGCTCGCGTAGTCCGGATGAAAGGCCAGACCCAGGAATCCGCCCTCGAAGAAGGTGTCCACGAGGGCACTGATGTCCAGAAAGGACCCCGCCAGCAAACCTGCATCCGGATCGTGGATGCGCACCGCACCGGACCGCTCGACGATGAACAGGCGGTTGCTGCCATCACCGGCGTGGCGTGCGGCCAGCGGCGTATTCAGCGAAATGCCGAGCGAGTTGAGCTGCAGGTCCGGCGGAATGCCGCCCGCCAGGAGCGGGGCCGAGCTGAACAACAGACACAGCAGCGGCAAGGACCGGTGCTTGCGGATCATCAGGCCTTCTCCCTTCGTCATGCGATCACTGCAGAAGATGGTAGCAAGTTGAGGTCAATCCGCTGCCAACTCCGCCTCAGCTCGCGCGATTGCTTTTCTCGGAATCATGAGTTTGATCCTCTTTGGGTAGATGTCCGATCGAACGCCCGTGGGTGGCTCCGGTCGACCTCAACGGCAAATCACAGGCCTTGTGATTCAAACCGGCTTCAGGTTTCCGAAGCTCATGCTGGCGCTGGCCAAACTGCTCCAAGTGCGCCGGACCGGTCGCAATCCACTGTGCCGCGCTACCCTGCTCGCGCTAAGCTTCGCCCGGTTACCCGCCTGATCAGCACTGGAAAACCTCTCATGAAATGGCAGCGCGCACGTCGCAGCAGCAATGTCGAAGATCGACGGGGTACGCGGCCAGTAGCGCGCGCCGCTGGCGGTTTCAGCCTGATCGGTGTCATCGCGGTGCTGGCGATCAGCTGGTTCACCGGCCAGAACCCGATCGAACTGCTCGGACTGCTGCAGCAGGGTGCACCGACCCAAGGCCAGAGCGGTCCGGCCCAGGCGCCACCAGCGGACGATCCGCGGGCTGAGTTCATAGCGGCGATCCTGGGTGAAACCGAGGACGTCTGGAGTGCCTACTTCGCCCAGAGTGGCAGTCAATACCAGGCTCCCAAGCTGGTCCTGTACACCGGCGCGGTGCAGTCGGCATGCGGCGGGGCGACGTCCGCAACCGGCCCCTTCTACTGTCCGGGCGATCGCAAGGTCTATATTGATCTGAGCTTCTTCACCGAGATGGAGCGCCGTCTGGGCGGCGGCGGCGATTTTGCCGAAGCCTATGTCATCGCGCACGAGGTAGGCCATCACATCCAGACGCTGACCGGTGTATCAAAGCAGGTCAACGACCTGCGCCGCCGGGGTCAGAATGTCGAAGGCGCGACCGGACCACTGGTTCGGCTGGAACTGCAGGCCGACTGCTACGCCGGTGTCTGGGCCAATGCCGCACAGCGACGCCACGCCTGGCTTGAACCTGGCGACATCGAAGAGGCGCTCAATACTGCCTCGGCGATCGGTGACGACCACCTGCAGCGACAGTCGCGCGGCTCGGTGGTACCCGATTCCTTCACCCACGGCACCTCCGAACAGCGGGTACGCTGGTTCAAGATCGGCTTCGAGGGCGGCGACCCGACCCGCTGCGACACCTTTGCGGCCAGCCGGCTGTGAGCATCAACGTCCTCGGCGGACCGCTCGCCCTGTGCAGCCTGGCACCACTGACCGGCTACTTCCGAGACGGCTGTTGCCGCAGCGACGGCAGCGATCGCGGCATGCACGTGGTCTGCGCCGTCATGACCGAGGGCTTCCTGCAGTTCTCCCGTCGTGCCGGCAACGACCTGAGCACACCCAGGCCGGAATTCGGCTTTCCGGGCCTGAAGGACGGCGACCGCTGGTGCCTGTGCGCCGCCCGCTGGCGCGAGGCGATGGAGGCCGGCATGGCGCCGAAAGTGGTGCTGGAAGCAACCCATATCAGTGTGCTGGGGGTGGTTTTTCTGGAGGATCTGAAGCGGCACGCGGTGGTCAGGGCTGAGGGCTGAGAGGAGCAGGGCCCAGGGCTCAGGGCACTGGGGTGTGATTCAAGCTGATGTAGTCGTGTGAGTCGGGGTCGGGGTCGGGGTCGGAATCGGAATCGGAACCAAGGGCAACGACATGGGCTTTGGCCTCGAACGGCTTGCCGTGTGCCGGATCGCCATCGAATACGTCGGCTGAGCATACCGCCCTACTCGAGCGGATCGTGGCGAAGCTGACGAAGCTGGGGCGGCGTGGCTACGCGGTTTGCGAGGAGAGCCCGGGTACGCCGGGAAGCGGATCGATTCCGATGCCGATACCGATTCCGACCCCGACGGGGATTTTTGCTCTTCTGGGCCCTGAGCCCTTCGCCGTCCTACCCCATCTCCGACGCCTTCCACCCGCGGACCATCGCCCAGCTGGCCAATGGTCGATCGCCGAGCATCTGCTGCAACAGGCTGCGCAGCAGGCGACGCTGCTCGCGGCGCAGTTCCATTGTCGGCATCGTCGCCGGTTCATCGGACTGCTGCAGGTCGACCAGGCTGAGCAGCAATTCGCCGGTCCACGGTCCATCATCCAGTGCCCTTACCCCGCCGTCCAGATCGACGATGTAACGCACATCTGAATGCACCGCATGTCCGCTGTTTGTTTCCGACAACTGCAGGCCATAGCCAAGTGCGGCGAGCAGGCCGAGTTCCAGCCGGCGCAGGCCAATCTCGACGGTAATGAGGGATCGTTCACTGGCTGGTTGCGCAGCCAGGCCGGGCTCAGCCCGGCGGTGCAGCAGTTCGAGCAACTCGCTGTATTGATCAAACAGCGCAGGCTCGGCTTCACCACGCGGCAGCGCCCGGTAGAGCAACTCATTGAGGTACAGACCGGTCAATGCATGACGACCGGCGAGCGGCCCGCGCGGCAGCATGACTTCCCACTCCTTCAGCGAGGCCATCTCGGAGCGGCCGCGGGTCCAGATGCGCAAGGGGGCGAAGGGCACCAGTTCGGATTGCCTGGCTGCCGATCGCACCCGATGGGCGATCACCGGCAGCTTGCCGTGCTCACGCGTCCACAATTCCAGCCACAGGTCCTTCTCGCCGAAGGGGCGCCGATGCAGCACAAATGCGGGTTCTGACTCCAGCATGTTCAGCGCTCAATCTGGTGGCCAGCCTTCAGACGCCCAATTCGCGCAGGGCGGCCTCGTCGTCAGCCCACAGTGGTCGCACCTTGACCCAGATCTCAAGATGGACACGGCCGCCAAAGAGCGACTCCATCGCCATCCGCGCCGCCGTTCCAATGGCCTTGAGCTGCTCGCCGCGTTGGCCGATGACGATGCCCTTGTGACTGTCACGCGAGACCCATACGGTCGCCTGGATGCGGCGCAACTCGCCCTCGACCTCAAAGCCCTCGGTAACCACGGCGACGCCATAAGGGACCTCTTCACGCAATTGCTTCATCAATTGCTCGCGGACCAGTTCGGCCGCCAGGAAGCGCTCGGATCTGTCGGTCAAGGTGTCGGCATCGTACAGCGGTGCCTGCTCCGGCAACTGCTTGCCGGTCCCATCCAGCCATGCCGCGACTCCGTCGCCGGTACGTGCCGCGAGCAGATGTACCGACTTGAAGTCAGCCAGTTGGCCCATCTGTGCAAGGAAGGGCAGCAGGCGCGATCGCGGCTGAATCCGATCCACCTTGTTGACGACCAGGCTCATCGCCCGGCCGCTGCGCAGTATCTGATCGAGCACGAAGCGATCGGCCTCATCAAAGCGCATCGCCTCAACCACCAGACAGGCCAGATCGACTTCCTCCAACGCCGCCTGCACGGCGCCGTGCATATGCCGTTCGAGTGCCTTGCCCCTCTGTGGCGACAATCCGGGCGTATCAACGAAGGCAATCTGCCAGTCCGCCGTGGTAACTACGCCAAGTGTGCGCTGGCGGGTTGTTTGCGGGCGCGGCGAGACAATCGCGATGTGGGCGCCGACGGCCGCGTTGATCAGCGTTGACTTGCCTACATTGGGCCGTCCGACCAGAGCCACGTGTCCGGCGTGAAAAGCGGTCATTGATTCTCTACCTGCGCAATCAGCAAGGCGTGCAAGGCGGCCGCGGCCTGCTGTTCGGCGGCGCGCCGACTGTTGCCGCGGCCCTCGGCACGCAGCGCGTCCAGCTTGCAGACTGCGATAAAGGTCTTGGCGTGATCGGCGCCGATCGTATCGATGAGCAGATAATCAGGCAGTGCGCGCCCACGGCCTTGCAGCCACTCCTGCAAGCGCGTCTTCGGGTCCTTGGCTGGAGCGCTGATGCTCTGCTCCAGCCGATCGCCCATCAAGCGCACGATCAAGGCTCTGGCGGTATCCCAACCGTGCTCAAGATAGGTCGCGGCGATCACCGCCTCCAGCGCATCGGCAAGGATGGAATCCCGACGGCCACCTCCGGCTTTCAGCTCGCCCGGACCAAGCCGCAAGAAACTGCCCAGATCGACGGCTCGGGCCAGTTCCGCCAGGGTCGCTTCCTGCACCAGTTGGGCCCGGCGTCGGGTCAACTCGCCTTCACGCGCACGTGGGTAGCGCTGGAACAGCTCCAGTGCGATGACCGCATTGAGAATCCCATCGCCGATGAACTCCAGCCGCTCATTGTGTACACGCGCAGCGCTGCGATGGGTCAGCGCCTGCGTCAACAAGTCGGATTGAAAGGCGGCAAGGTCGAGCTTTCGCAACAGTGAATCTGCGGGCATCAGCATCGCCCAGACCTCAGGAGAAAATGCGATAGACAGCAGGCCGCAGTCGCTCAGTCAGCACCGCCGAACCTCAAGCACCACCCGGATCGCCGCGGATCAAGTCGACCGAAGTGTCGAATTTGGCTACCACATCCTCGTACGCAACCCGCAGGACGTAACCTGCTTTCCGCGTAAGTGTTATGTTCTGCGTCTTCACACTGGTCACATAACCTGTATAAAAATTGTTGTTCAAAATGGAAATTATCCGCTCCGGCGACATTTGTGCAACGCCCGGAGTTCCCTGAACGGTCTTCATCGCCCTGAGCACTCCGTAATACTCGGAATAAATGGGAAAAAGCTTCATGCCGATATAGGCAAAGAAACCAGCCACCGCCAAGACGATGACCATGCTGATCAGTGTGATACCACGTTGCCGTCGCAGGTTACGCATCGCCCTACTCCACTGTCGTCCCAAGTCGCCGCCAGGACACGAAACCCGGCAG